>JAVETN010000007.1 GCA_034006035.1 Desulforegulaceae bacterium | reverse complement strand
TTTCTTTGGGAGATAAATCATTTACCCCTTTAAATCAATGCCCTAGGACTAAACAAGGTTGTTTTTTAAAGCTTTTGTATCATAAATTCAAATACTTATTTAGGTACGACCCCAAGCACAATAATTATATGGGCATTCAGAACGCAAGTAAAAAATGGACAATGCCAATCCAGAACTAGTCTTTAACAATTTCACAGTTGGCAATTTTTTTGAGGGAAGACTTGATAAGGAGTTGAAACTATGAAATATATTTTAAACAGAAAGCAAAGTGCCGGGAACTGGAATCGCGGAAGCGTAACCCAACCCCTTCCGACGGTCAATATTTGTGGTGCCCATTCTCAGGGACTGGCTTACACTTCCGCTTTTGCCTCGGCAAATTTTAGAAACTGAGACATGACACAGAATATTGAACACTACCGTTTTTTATAAAATAATGCTGAGAAACTCCATTGATATTTAAAAACCCTTTAGTTAAAAGCTTCTTTGGCTTAGGTGCAATAAGATTACTTTCTATACCTTTGGGTTTAGTTACTAGTATTATCTTAGCTAGAAGTTTAGGTACAGAAGCCTTTGGTCAATATTCTTTTGTAATGTCATTGGTTGCTATTTTAGCTTTACCAATATCAGGTGGCCTTCCCCAACTTTTAACCAGAGAAGTTGCGGCCTATTTACATGAGAAAAAATGGTCGCTTTATCGTGGAGTTTTACGTATAGCTCACTTATGGGTGCTGATTTCATCCTTAGCTATTATCAGTATTTACTTTATTATTGCCAACTCTACAAATCTTTTACCGGTTAACAGTAAGTGGCAATTACTTGCTATTTCTATTTTCACTCTACCGTTTTTAGGTTTAGGTGCCGTAAGAAATGGGGCAATAAAAGGCTTAGCAAAGCCTGTTTATTCTGAAATCCCTAGTCAACTTATACAGCCTCTGCTGGTTATTTCAGCCTATCTAACATTAGCTAAGCTAGATATTTTAAATGCTAAAATGGCAGTCACCAGCCAGTTAGTTGTTGCTATTATTGTATTTTTAATAGCTAGCTGGATTTTTCATTGGTTACAGCCGTTAGAAAGAAAATTTGAAACACCAGAATATGATTTAAAAGTTTGGGTTCCATCTTTACTGCCTTTTACATTATTAGCTTTAATTGGTACTTTCAATACCCAAATTGGTATAGTTGTTTTAGGTTTTTTAGGATCAGATGAGCAGGTTGCCGCCATGCGCGTTGCTGACCGTGGTGCTGCCTTTGTTGCTTTGTCACTCACTTTAATTAATATCGTTATTGCCCCACATATAGTGCGAGCTTTTCGATCAAAAGATAGAAAAGGTTTGCAAAAGCTTGCCAAACAGTCAGCTAGGGGGAGCTTCCTTATTGCCTTGCCTATAGGGCTAGTGCTTTTATTCGGCGGTAAATACCTCATTGAACTAGTGTTTGGTGCTGATTATGTTATTGCTTACTTTCCGATGGCTATTTTAGTAATAGGTCAATTAATTAATGTTTTTTTTGGCTCTGTTGGCTATTTACTTTCAATGAGTGGTTATACTAATGACACCTTAAAAGGACAGCTTATTGCAGTTCTAGTTAATATTGTACTATGCTCACTTCTAGTTCCCTTATATGGTGCTGCTGGTGCGGCTATTGGAGTTAGTTTAAGTATAGTTGTTTGGAATTGTGTTTTGTCTTTATTGTTATACAAAAGGCTTAAAGTAAATTCATTTGCAGTTTAGTTGATACTGTAATACTCAGTAAGCTTACAAAGATATTTTATAAAAGTTGGTTAATCAATGTTTAGGAAAATTTTACTAAAAACTAAGTCTATTTATAGACAGTCTCTTTTCCCCTATTCACCGATATCATTAAAGAAAAAAGTGCTTTTTATTCATATACCAAAAGCTGCTGGTACAGCCGTGAGAGTTGCATTAGGCGAGCCGGAGACTGGTCGGCTGCATTTGCCTTGGTGGGTATATCATCAAGCTTCGCCTCAACGTTTCAATAATTTTTATAAGTTTGCTTTTGTTAGAGATCCACTTGATCGTGTTTTTTCGGGTTATAGATACTTGAAATCGGGTGGCAACAAAATGGGGGACTTGGAAATAGCTAAGTATCTAGAAAAGTACAAAAGTTTTAATGAGTTTTTAGAATGTGAGTTTCTAAATGGTAAAATGATTTATCACCCTATTTTTCGCCCTCAAAGCTGGTATTTATGTAACTGGAAGGGTGAGATTCAGGTTAATTTCATTGGTAGATTCGAAACAATGGCTGATGATTTTGATATTATTGCTGACAAAATAGGACTTGAAGACTTTAAGGAGCTTACTGTTATCAATAAAACTTTGTCGAAACCCGAAGTCTTTAGTATAGAGGCAAAGGAAATTATTTATAATACATATCAAGATGACTATCAAATATTTGATTACAGTATTCAATAATTATCTTTTTAATCCGAATAGGATTATTGTTCAAGTGTGCAGTTTATAACTCCAGTAGGTAGCAAATGACAATTATAGTTTCGTTAGCAACAACCTCACAACGACTTACTTTGTGTAGAGCGGCACTTATATCCCTTGCTACACAAAGTTTACCGGCGAGTAAAATAGTTGTTAATGTATCTAAAGAACCTTACTTAAGAGATAGCGGTATCAAAAATAAAAATGTGCTTGCTTTCTTAACTAATGGGTTAGATGTTTTAGCTAAAAAAACAATTGAAATCCGCTGGGTTGATAATACAGGCCCTTATCGTAAGCTTATTCCTACACTTCAAACCGCGAATGATAATGATATTATTGTCACGGCTGATGATGATATTTTTTATGGGCAGCAATGGCTTAAACTTCTGCTTGAAGATTTCGATCCGGAAAACAAAATAATCCATGCAGCAAGAGCTAGATATCAAAGAAAAAATCATTTAAAAAAGCTCACAGGTTATGGGTATTGGCCAATCGTAAACAAACCAGCATTAATAGTTGATGATTGGATCATTACTTATGGTGGCGGTGCAGTTTTGTGTAAAAGCTGGTTTTCTGATGACTTACTTGAAGACTCTAACTACTTGAATGTAGCTCCTATAGCTGATGATTTATGGTATTCAAAGCTATGTAAATTGAGTGGCTTAAAAGTTAAAGTGATTCCAAGTGCCTTAAATGAGTTAAATTTTTTCCAGCATGATGACGGTTTAGTTAATCATAACTTTCCTCGTGCATATAGGTTACTGGGGAAAATAAAATTGCGATTTATTGATAGACCATTAAACTATTATAAGTTAGTGAAGTTTGGTAATGATATTGCTTACGATGCAATTGAAAGGTATTTTTCAAATAAGGTTTAACTCTTTATGGCCCTAACCCATCTCCAACGCCTTGAAGCCCCGTATCAGAATAGTTGCCACATGAGTTAAAAAAACAAAATTTAAGTCAGGGGGGCAGAAAGCAAGAAAAATGGTAGGATATGCAAAGTACTTAGATGAGTTTAAAAAAGGAAATAATATGAAAAAAATTTTTATATTAGCTTACTATTTTCCACCTTACAAAGGGGTTAGTTGTTTTCGAACATCAAAATTTGTCAAACTTCTTCCCGCACATGGATGGGAACCAACAGTTTTTACAGTTCATCCTAAATATTATAAGAACAATTTTATTAAAAACCTTAAACCTCAAATTGACTCTTCTAATATAATAAAAATTCCATATATAAATTTTCCGGGGAATGCTTTAATTATAAAAATATTATTTCCATTAATTGCATTAACAACTTTTATTTTAAACAAAAAGAAATTTTCTGCTTTTTACACTTCTGGAAGCCCATATCACCCATTCATACTCACTTCCATAATAACAGGTGTTTTTAAAAAACCATCTATAATAGATTTTAGGGACCCCTGGAGTTATAATTATGGCTTTGACGGAAGAAACGGTACTTTTTTAAAAAAATTAATAAGCTTTTTTATTTACAGTCCAATAGAAATAATTTCGATCAAATACGCTTCTAAAGTATGTTTTGCTACATCTGTACTAAAAAATGAGTATTCTGAACTCATACCAAAGTTTAAAAACAAGTATATAACCATACCAAATGGTATTGATACAGAGGATTTTAAAAACATCAAACCGATTAAAATAAGTAGAAAATTTAATATAATTGTTACAGGTAAAATTTTTATGTACACACCTGGTGCAGTTAAAAATATACTCAAGTATTTAACTAAAAATAAAAACATACATTTTATTTATATAGGAACTGAAGATAAAACAATTTCTAAACTGGCTGTAAAATATAATGTAAAATCACAAGTGACTTCTCTTCCATTTATGCCTTATAAAAAAGTCTTGAATTATATTGCAGGAGCTGACGCTACTATAACTTCTACTGGTTTAAAGTTTCAGATTGGAACAAAAATATTTGATTATCTTTTTTTAAACAAACCAGTTTTATGTTTATCTCCAAAAGATTCTATAGTATCAAAAACTTTGAAGACAAATAAAAACATTCTTATATCTGAAGAGCCCCATTCTTTTTGTAATATCCAAAAGAACCTTGATAATTTACAAAAAATTCAATCTCAGTCCATTGATAAATCTTTTATCCCTACAAGACAAGATTCTACAAAAACTTTAGCTTCCATATTAAATAAAATTTCTTAATATTTTTAATCAGAAACCAAACCTTAATTTATTCATACTTACCTTCATATGTACCTTGAAAAAAAGACAAAGCTAAAAGGATCTGAGCAATCTTTTGCTTAAAGAAAAAAGGGAACCTCATATTAAATAAAAAAACCAATATTTTTTTATTAAGTAATGAAATTAATAGAAGCTTATCCAATCTTCTATTTCTATAATGAACTTTAAAATAAGATGTTTTTTGATAAATTTCAGGATGTTTATGCCAAAAAATATTTGCACTGCTTTTACCTGCCAAATACATTTTTTTACAAACCTGCTCAATTGTAAACGAGCAAAATGTGTTAACTACTGAAACAGGTACAAATACTATTTTTGCTCCTTTTTTTTGGCAATTATAAAACAAGTCTCTATCTTCAAAACCGTAATTTTGGTAATCCTCGTCAAACCCTGAAATTTCTACAAATAAATCATTTTTAATTAAAAAATTCTGACTGCTCCACTTTTCTTCGGAACCTTTCCCTTCTTTTGATAAATTATAATATTTATCCCAGAAACTGTTCCCTGCTCCAAAAACATCTCCCATACAAATATCAGCGTTTTTCTTTTCAAGATTTAAAATCATATTATTTATACATTTTGTATTTTTAAAAAAACAATCTCCATCTAAAAAATATAAACAATCAACTTCTGGAATAGAAAAAGCACCTTTGTTTCTTGAACCGCTTCTACCTAAATTTCTTTCATTTGAAATTAAAAAAACATTTTCTTTTCCAAAGGATTTAACAATTTCTCCTGTATTGTCAGAAGAACAATCATCAACAATAGTTATGTATAAAGAAACATCATTTAATTGCTGAGACAATACAGACTCAATACATCTTTTTATATTTTTTTCTTCATTATAAGCTGGAATTACAACATTTATAATTTTCATAAAATCTACAACCTTTGCAAAAGATTTAAATTTTGTTCTGTTAAAACATTCCAGCTATAAGTATTTAATACAAAAGTTCTGGCATTTTTAGACATTTTATTATCTTTTTCGTTTTTATTTATCATGCTTTCCATAATACCTGATAATTTTTGCACATCTTTTTGCTCAAAGGAAAGCCCATTTTCACCATCCTTAATTATATCAATTATTCCACCAACCTTAGATGCAGCAACAGGAGTACCACAAGCCAAAGCTTCAAGAATTACAACTCCAAGGCCTTCAGTATTTCCTTGATTATCTACAATTGAAGGCTGAACAAAAAGCAAAGCTCTGTTATAAAATAACGGAGTTTTATTATTTGGAATATTACCTAAAAATATCACCCTGTCATGAATTTTTAAACTTTTAGCTAAGGTTTGTAAACTTTTAGTTTCAGGGCCACTTCCAGCCAATACAAGCAAGGCATCTTTATCTTTAATATCAGCAAAAGCTTTAATCAGATAATTAAACCCTTTCCACGCTATATGTCTTCCCATGGCAAAAATTACTTTTGAGTTGCTTTTAATTCCATAACTTTCAAAAAACTCTGAATATTGTGATAAATTAATTGGTTTAAACTTATTTATATCAACTCCAGGGGGTATTATTGAATATTTTTTGGGCTTAAAGTTTTTTAAGGTTTTTCCCATGGTAAAACTGCTGTTAAAAACTAGATGATCAGCATTTTCTATTGGAATTTTCATTAAAAATTTAAGCTTTTTAAAATCTTCCTGTCCATGATGAATCATTAAAACAACAGGCTTTCTTAAAATTTTTCCTGCCAAAACAGCTCCAAGGCCGGATAAAGTCCAATGAGCATAAATAAGATCATATTTTCTACCCAATAAAAGACATTTAATAAAAAAAAATAAAACAAGAATTGGAAGTTGAATTTTATATTTAAAACCTTTTTTTAAGTTTGCAGGAACTCCTGAGCCATAACATAGGCCCTGATGCTTTTTAAAAAAATAACAAAATCTTTTAACTTTAATTCCATCCATTATTTCACTTTTTTTGCTGCCCAAATCATAAGGAGCTAAAATAGTTACATCCTGACCAAGATTTACAAATGATTTTGCCTGCTCATAAATAAAAACACCAGCAGTATGGTTTTTAAACAAAGGAAATGATGTGGTTGTCATTAAGATTTTCATAGTTTTAAGCTTTTATTTTTCTCATAAATTTTTCGCTTTTCCATATAAATCAAAACTTCCTGATTATTTCTAATCCTGACCAACATATCACCAAGCAAACCTGTAAGAAAAAATAAAAAACTGAAAAGAATTAAAAACCCGGCAGAAAACCCAGCCCAAAGCTGACCAGTAAATCTACCTGTGGTCATATAATAATAAACAAAAAAACCACCAAGACAAACACCCAAAATAAGAAAAACAGTGCCAAGAAAAGCAAAAAACTTTAAAGGTTTATAATCCCTAAAAGCCCTTACAATTATTTTTGAAGTATTGATTGCATATTTTATTATACTTGAGGCAACTCTGGATTTGCCAAATTCCCGCTCTCCCCTTATGGCCAAAGGAAGTTCAACAATTTCAATGTCTTTAAAAGCAAGGTCTAAAAAAGTTTCCTGGGTATAGGTAAATTTACCAAACAAATTCATTTTTAAAATTGTTTCTTTTGAATATGCCCTGAACCCACAAGATACATCATAATATTTTTCCCCGGTCAAAAAACTTACAAGCCTTGCCATCTGAACATTGCCCCATTTTTTAATAAAAGGCATTTTGGGATAAAGAGATTTATCAATAAATCTTGAAGCTGTAACACAATCGGCATTTTTATTTAAAATGGGCTCAATTAGTTTTTCTATATCTTTTGGGTCAAACTGCCCGTCTCCGTCCATATTTACAACAATATCTGCACCTTTTTTAATACTTTCTTCTATTCCGGTATGAAAAGACTTGCCTACACCTTGATTTTTTTTATGGGATATTACTATTGCTCCTGCTTTTTTGGCTAGTATTGCCGTGCTATCTATTGAACCATCATCAATTACAATAATTTCTATAAATGAAATTCCATTTATTTGCTTTGGAATGGAATTTATTACATTTGATATTGTTTTTTCTTCATTAAGGCATGGGATAATTATTATAAGATGCATATTTATTCTCTTTTAATTTCAAAGACTGAAAACCCATGATTATCAAACAATTTAATAGATTTTAAAGTCATAAAATTTAAAAATTTGTTTATTTCTTTTTGGGTTAAATCTTCATTTACCCTTTCTTTTACAAATTTATTATTGAAAAGAAAATGGGTAATACCTCTTTTATTAATCTCTTTTGTTATATCTTCTATATTTTCATAATTTTTTACTAAATAATATAGAAAAAAAATACTTCGCCCTTCATCTGGAACATAATTTCTATGGCAATAATATCCTCTTTTACCGGCATAAAAAAACAAGATATTAGAATCATCAGGTAAATTTTTATTTATAAATTCAAAAGCTTTATATTCATTTCTAAACATTGATATATATTCACCCTTTGACACCTCTTTAGTTAAATATTTAAAAGGCTTAACATATTTAAACTGCTCTTTTATATATCCTCCATTATGAATAATCATATAAAAAGCTATTGAACCATAAAATAAGGCAAATAAAATATTTTTATATATATTAAATTTTCCATGAACAATTAAATTAAACTTTTGTATTCCAAATACTGATAAAATTACAAAAAAAGGTATAAAAGGAGAAAAATATCTTATTCGTAAGGATGTTGAAAAAAATGCAAAGCAAAAAAACAAAACAGAAAAAACAAGCATAGCTTTTTTTTCATAATCATACTCTTCTTTTTTTCCATAGGGAATAAAAGCAATTATGGGTAGAAAAAAAAGCAAGGCAGATAATTTACCATCAAAAAATTGAAAATCATTATCTTTACCCTGAAAAAAAATTCTTATGGGTAAAAGAGCCATATCAAGGGGAGTTTCATTGTAAAAAAGCTCTCTTTTCTTAAAAAGATTAATACTCAAAGACTCTTTATAAGTTATTCCCTCATGTACTTTGCAGGGATTATCATTTTTAATATTAAAATACTTATTATAAAGTGGATAAACAGGATTTCCCTTCCATATATAATTTCGCCCCATCCAGGGAGAAAAAACTATCAAAGCAACAAAAATAAAAAAGACCCCGAATAAAGAAGATTTTAAAGATATAAATTTTTTAACGCCTGAAAATCTTGAATAAAAAAAAGGAACAAACATGGTAATTATAAAAAAAGTTACAAGCCCATTATATTTTGTTCCCATTGCAAGGCCACAAAAAACGCCAGAAAAAACAAGATATTTTAATTTAAATTTTGAACTTACCCATTCAAATAAAAGAATAAGTGATGCAGCTGAAAAAAACAAAAGCCCTAAATCAACATAAACAGTAATTGAAAGTTTTATAATAATTGGAATGGATAAAAAAAGAAAAGCTCCAAAAATTGCATAATTTTTATCAAGACGTTTTTTTAAATAATTATAAATTAAAAAAGAAGTAAAAAGAGCAAATGAAAAATGAATAAATTTTGGAATAATATCATTACCAAAATACAAAGGTATTAAATAAAGCATATCAAGATTCATTGGAAAATATGAATATGACATACAGGGTAATTCTATTATTTTTCCAGCTTCAATATAAAGTTTAGGAACTGTAAGATGATGAACTAAGGCGTCACGGCTGATTGGGGGAACAAAAGATAAAATACAAATGCATAATACAATAAAGCAGATTAAAAAAAGAAAAATAAAAAAAAGTTTTTTATCAAAATTTTTCATTAAAATAACAAATCATAATTAAATTATTAACTTAAAAAGTTTTTTATTTTATCCAGAATTTCATCGGCTGAAACATTAACCAACTTGTATTCATCTTGTTTATATTTAAATAGTTCATCTTTAATATAGTTAAGATTATATAATTTAAAAAACTCTTTTAAGTTTTTGTTTATAACTTCATCATCATTGGTTTTTATTCCCATATCAAGCAAACAAAGATTAACATAAAACTTATATTCAGGCTTAATATTCAAGTTTTTAGCAATTAACAAAAAATGTTTGGTTTTATGATCAATATCATTTTCATAAAAACATAATGCAAGAAGAGCTAAAGCTTCTGAAGAGTTGTTACATTTTTTAAAAGTTTCAAGAGCATTTTCCAAAGCTTGTTTTTCTTTATCAAGTTTTAGTAAAATATATGTTTTGATATTTAATAAATCCAGGTTCCAAGAATTATCTTTTATTTCATTTTCAAGGTATAAATAAGCTTTGTCATAATCTCCTGATTTTACAATTGCATTTACATATCTATAAATATACTTAGAATTTTCCGACATTAAATCCAAAGCTTTTTTAGAATATAAAGCATTATCTATATACTCTTCATTCCTTAAGCTTATTGCAGCTAAACCATTATATGAAATAATTTTATCTTTATTTTTTGTACTATCATACAGACCAATGGCTTTTTCATACAATTCTTGAGCTTTATCTAAAAGCCCATATTTTAAATAAACACCTCCTAAATTATGATAAGACCTGGCACTTTGGGGTGCTTTTTCACAAACATCTATCCATAAACTTTCCTCTGTTTTCCAGTCAAAATTTCTTGTATAAGTCGCTAGTCCAACAAAAACAATGATTCCTGTGTATGAAGTAATTAAAATATAAAATAAGGAGCTTTTATTTTTATAATATTTCAACGAATAATTAACCATTATTCCCAGAGGCAAAAATAAAAACATTGAGGGTAAATAATTTCTATGTTCAAAAATAAGCTCTAAAGGAATAATAGTTGATTCAACACTATGATTAAGAAAGAAAAATAAAATAGCAAAACATAAAACAGGAAACTTTTTTCTGAATAAAAAAGAAAAAAATAAAATAAATATTATTAATATTATAGATAAAATTGTTGTTAAAGGCTTAAAAAGACTTTTAGAAACTTCAATATCATGGATAAGAGAATATTGAGAACTTATAGGGTAAAAAAGCTGATATAAATATTTGAAAATAATTCTTGATTCAGTCATCAATCTTTCGGATAAAGTAAAATTTCTGCCACCATGGGAAGGAAGTTTAAATCCAACAAATTTATAAATTAAAATTAAGCCAAAAATAAAAAGTATACCAATAATAATACTTAATTTTTTACCACTTATTTTTTCAAAAGTTTGAAAAAAAACAATTTCAATAAGAAAAAGACTAAATGGTAAAATTAAAGCATTTTCCTTTGCTCCGCTGGCAAGTAAAAAACATAAAAAACTTAAAGAAAAAAATTTAATCTTTGTTTTTAAAGGTTTTGAGGTTCTTGCTTTTAAATAAGAAAAACAAGAAATTATAAAAAACATGGCAGACATGGATGCCATTCTTTGGACAATATAAGTTACTGCCTGAATTTGAATGGGATGAATCAGCCATAAAACAGAAGAAAAAAGGGCTATATTATAAATATCTTTATTTTTATATTTATCTTTTAAAACCGGAGTTTTAAATAGTTCAATTATTGCCAAAAACAAAAAAAAACCAGCAAAAATATGAATTATTACGTTTACAAGATGATAACCAAAAACATCAGCTCCTCCAAAATACCAGTTTAAAGCAAAACTAAACATTGCAACAGGTCTATATAGCCTGCCTTTACCATCAGTTGAAGCAAAAAGAGTGTTTTTTAAGGTTTCAGGATATAAATTATCAATTGTAATTTGAGGATTATCTAAAATATTATGAAAGTCATCAAAATGCCATTCAGCATCAAAACTATTTGAATAAATTAAAATTGTAAAAAAGGAAAAAATTAAAAATATAAAGCATTTATTTTTGATTTTAAAATCATTAGTCATCAGAGTAGCTTTCTTGAATTAAAAATAAAAAGACCTCCAACAAAAAACAACCCAACCCAGCTTAATCCGGTTGACAAACCAAGACTGATTTCAATCCATGAAATATCTTTATTGTACAAAGCAAAGTCCCTGAAATTTAAAGCTTCAAGATTTGGAATAATATAGTACAAAATTGTTAAAATTTTTTGCATCAGCAAATTTTCAGAATTATTGGCAAAAGCAAGTAAAGATTTGCTTAAATGCCCAAAAAAATAAATCGATACAAGAAAAAAAGAATTAAGAATTGGGGAAGTAAATGAAGCAAACATTGTGCCTGCTGATACAAGAAGAACACACTCTAAAAAAACAAAAAACAATGTATAAAAATATATTATACCAAGATCTATTCCATATAATTTAAGCTGAATAACCCAGATAATTGACAAAAAAAGATAGATTAAAAAACAAACAAAAATTACTCCTAAAAATTTACCGGCATAAAAAACTGATTTGGAAACAGGTCTTGAAAGAATTATATAAAGGGTTTTATTTTGAATTTCTTTTTTAATTAAATTGGAAGAATAATAAATTGATAAAACTACCCCAAGTATTCCAAGTTCAAAAAAACCAAGGTTTATCATCACTCTTTTATCATTTCCTATGGCTATATCACTTATTATATAATTAAATAAAAACATTAAAAAAACTATAAATATAAAAACTCCCAAAGAGTAAGTTCTTAAAGCTTCTTTAACTATGTTTTTGGATACAGCAGACATTTGCCTAAAAATAATTGCCAAAAATCATCTCCTCAATTTCCAAATCATCTGGTTTTAAATATTCAAGACAAACATTGTGTTTAGATATTAAACTTATAAATTCTTTTTTATATGAAGAATCAAACTCAATAAACCATGAATTACCAGCCTGTTTTTCCAGGGTCTTAAATTTAAAATCTTTTTGGATTAGTTTTGAAAAATCATCTGAATAAAATAAAGCCTGATAATTTGCTTTGTTTAAATCCAGGTCTTTTATTTTGCCGCACCATTTAAGTTTGCCTTTTTCTATTATTCCAATTCGATTACTAAGACTTAATACATCAGACATTATATGGGAACTGAAAATTATTGTTCCCCCTTTTTCATTAAATTTTTTAAGTATTTTTTTTATCCTGTGTCTCCACAAAGGGTCAAGTCCGCTCATTGGTTCATCAAGAACAAGAATAGAAGGTTTTCCAAGAAGAGCCTGGGCAATCCCTGCCCTTTGAACTTGCCCTTTTGAAAGGTTTTTTAGTTTTTCATTTAAAAAAGAATCAAGTTCAACAAGACTTACAACTCTTTTTATCTGAAACTTAAGTTTTTCAGATTCTATTCCTGAAATACTTCCAAGCATTTCAAGCCATTCTCTTAAAGTTAAATATGGGTAAACATATTGATTTTCAGTTAAAAAACCAATTTTTTTTCTTGAACCGGCTTTTTCCGGAGAAATTCCAAATACTTTAATTATTCCATTGTCTGGTTTAAGAAGGCCCATTCCAAGTTTTATTGTGGTTGTTTTACCAGCACCATTTGAACCTACCAGCCCGAAAATTTCACCCTTAAACACATTTAAAGACAAATTTTTTATAATTTCTTTTTTTTTAAGAAAAAACCCATAATTAATTGAATAGTCAATATTTTCTAAAGATAGAGCAATGTTTTTATTCACTTTTTTCCATCTTTCTTAATTTATTTAAAAAAATTTGCTTTTGGGAGTCATCTTCAATATTTGCTAAAGCTGTTTCTACAAATGATTTAAAAAACATTTCCTGTCCTGTTTTTTTGGCAAAGGTTGCTGATAAGGCTGTAAGATATTCAGGAGCTCCGGGTAAAAGACTAGCCTGGAAAATATTTTCTGAAGCACCTTCATAATCTTCAAATGCTTTCCACAAAATATAACCTTTATAAAATTTAAAAATCCATTCATTTGGAAACTTTTCTATTCCTTTATCAGCTAATACCATTGCTTCAAAAGGATTTTCAGCTTCAACAAGCAAAGCAATTATCCCGAAAACATAAGGATAGCTCCAGTCTTGAGAAAGCTCTCCTATTTTATCTATTAAAAAAAACAAATTTGGATATTGTTTGTCTGTAAGTCCATGGTAGCCAAAATAATAGCAGGTTTTAAGCCATAATATATCTGCTGTCATTTCAATATCTGCTGGAGCAAACAATTTATAATATTCGGTTTTATAGGGTAAATACTCTGGTTCAATGGGTTTTGCACTCAAACACCAAGAGCAACCTTCTATTTGTGGGAGTTGAGAACTTTTTGCCGAGAGGTTTAAGTTTTGTAAATAGAGTATGAAAAAAACTAGAAATATTGTCAAAAAGAAATGCTTGAGTTTTTTTATTTGAATCATACCTTTATTTCACATCTTTATTACAAACAAAACTAGCTCTTATATAATGAGCTAGTTTTATTTATTTTACACAACTATTAATTATTTACATCCGTCTAATATATTCCAGATACCGCTATCATTTTTAATCCCCCAAGTATCATGATTTTTGGGTGTTCCACTTACTGACGCATTATAACCTGGTCCAGAAACAACTATAGCATCTGCCTTTTTATAAGTTTTTGCATTAGAAGTCATATTAAAACCAATATTTGATAAACTACCATATTTAGAATTCTCAGCAAAATAAACTTCCTGCAATGTTCTTATATTACCAAGCATAGACTTGGCTTCAGACTGCTTAGCCTTGCACTGATAATTCATAAAGTTTGGAATAGCAATAGCAGCAAGTATACCAATGATTGCAACAACAATCATAAGCTCAATAAGTGTAAAACCTTTTTTGTTCTTAAACATAAATCCTCCTTAAGGAAATTAATTGATTTTCATTATATATATTAAATGCAAAACAAATGCCATAATTTGAAAGTCCTGAACAAACCCAGGTTAATCAAGACTTTTGACTATAAACAACAATCTTCTCTGACAATTTTTGTCACATAAACCCCCATATTCTTACAATTTCCGGAAGACTGACAATTTTTGTCAAAAACAAATTCTACCTGATAAATTATAAATTAAGTCTAAACAATTTAAAAAGACCTAGGGTTAATATTTATAAGTATATTTTTTTTGGTTATCAAAGTTTCCTTGCCATTCCCAAGAACTGCGCCATTGTTTCCAGATGTTGTTGAATAAACAAAAACACCCTGCTCACCTTTGCCGTCTAACTCACCAATTGCTGCTATAGTTACTTCAGTGCCAGTTTCAGCACCTACATTATATTGATAATAAACTTTTCCACTGTGCTTAAACCCAAGTTCATTAAAATCATTATTACCAGGTCCCCATGGTGCTTTGGTTGTTTTAGGAGCATTTAAGGGATGGGGAGAACAGGTTTTATAAGCTCCGGTTTCTGAGCTATAAGCAATTTGCAAACTTTTAATTGCACCAATATTAACTTTTGCCTCTGCAGTTTTTGCCTTTATCTGATAATTCATAAAGTTTGGAATAGCAATAGCTGCAAGTATTCCAATTATTGCAACAACAATCATAAGTTCAATTAATGTAAAACCCCTGTTTTTGGTTGACATAAAATCTCCTCAAGGTGTTTAAAACAAACTTTACCTAATCTTTTACAAAACAATGCAAAACAGGTGCCGCAAAATTAAAACCTTTTGCCTTAGAATCTTCTACCTTATATAGTAAGGTTTAAAATATATAGTAAGACTTAGAAACTTATATAGTGAAGCTTAGAAAACAACTAAACCGATTAAAACCTATTTAAAAAAGCCTTGAAGATTAGAAGCTTAACTTGTATTTTTAAAAAAATAAATATATTTCCAATAATTAAAAAGATTTTATAATTTAACAATTAACAAAAACCCAAAATTAAAAATTAAATGTATAGAAAAATAATTCATCTGGATATGGATGCTTTTTATGCATCCATTGAACAAAGAAACAATCCTTCCTTAAAAAACAAACCTGTAATTGTAGGAGGGATGCCAAATAAAAGAGGGGTTGTATCAACCTGTTCCTATGAAGCCAGAAAATTTGGAATTCATTCTGCCATGGCTTCTAAAAAAGCTTTGAAGCTTTGCCCAAATGCTGTGTTTGTTTTTCCAAATATTGAAAAATATAAAAAAGAATCAATAAAAATTTTTGAAATCTACAAAAAATATACAGATTTAGTGGAACCTCTTTCCCTTGATGAAGCTTTTCTTGATGTTACAAATGACAAAGCAAAAATTGGCTCTGCCACAAAAACTGCTGAAATTATAAAAAAAGAGGTGTTTTCAAAAACAGGACTTTGTGTTTCAGCAGGGGTTTCCTACAATAAATTTCTTGCAAAACTTGCTTCAGACATGGAAAAACCCAATGGCCTTACAATTATAACTCCTAAAAAAGCAAAAAAAATAATAGAAAACCTTCCTGTAAAAAAATTTTTTGGGATTGGAAAACAAACAGCTAAAAAAATGCATTATCACAAAATTTTCACAGGCAAGGATCTTTTAAATGCCGGAGAAGAAAAACTTGTAAGCCTTTTTGGAAAAAACGGAAAACTTTTTTATCTTTTTGCTTCAGGAAATGACCACAGGCCTGTTACAGATCATAGACAAAGAAAGTCCTGCGGAAAAGAAATCACCTTTGATAAAGATATTTTTGACAAAAATCAAATCATTAAAATTATCAAACATCTTTGTGTAGCAGTATCTGATCTTATAAAAAAAATTGAAGTAAAGCCCTATACTGTTTCTTTAAAAATAAGATATTTTGATTTTCATACAATCACAAGAAGCACAACAATAGCCTCCCCTTTTTTTGAGGCAAAAGAAATTTTTCAGCTTATTTTACCTTTGATTGAAAAAACAGAAATAGGCAAAAAGGAAATCAGGCTCCTTGGAATAAGTGCATCTAATTTTGAAAATAAATCTTTAATTCACAAACAGCTTGTATTTGATTTTCCAATAAAATCTTTCTAAAAAAACCAAGAATAAAAACAAAATCAAAAGTTAAAAAAAGACAGGCTTTATTGTTAAAACAAACCAATACCCAAAAAACATATAAATCTTTAAGTTTAAACCATTAAATGCTATGACCTTAGCCTGAGAAAAAAACAAAAGCTCTTAAAATTGAATCTTCTTAATCTTGTATCTAATGGAATGATAGGATCAATGAAATTAAAAAACATAAGTATAGGCAAAAAACTTCTTGCAATCTACCTTGGCCTTATCTTACTGGCATTAACAATATCATCTGCATTTACTGTGCCTCTTATAAACGGCATTATTCAAAGCAAAATTAATAAAGAACTTGAAGGCTCAATAGAGCTTTTTCACAGCCTTGTTGAAACAGCAGCTGAAGTTTCAATAAAAAACCATTTAAAAACCATTGTTTCAACAAACATTGAAGCCATTGACTTTATAAATACTCAATCTAAAAGTCCTTACCAAAATATAATAAAACAAAACAAAGCAATAGAACTTCTTTCCCGGCAGACAATAGGTCAAACTGGATATATTTATGTCATAGACTTAAACGGAACTATAGTTATGCATCCCCAAAAGGAAATGTATAAACAAAATGTTTTCAAGTTTGATTTTATCCAAAAAAAATTTGAATCAGACGAAAACTATCTTGAATATAACTGGAAAAACCCAGATGAATTAAAGGAAAGAGAAAAAGCTCTTTATTTTATCCATTATAAACCATGGAACTGGATTGTTTCAGCAGCAGCATATAAAAGCGAATTCAACACCCTTTTAAAAATTGAAGATCTTGAAAAAAACATTCAATCTTTAAAGTTTGGCAAAACCGGCTATGCTTTTATAATGGATACTAAAGGTAATTTTTTAATTCATCCAACTCTTAAAGGTAAAAACATTGATGAAACCAATTATGCAAAAACCAAAGAAACAATCGAAAATATAAATAAAATAAAATCAGGAAAAATTGAAGCCCTGTTGGATTCAAAGTCAGGCCAATCTCCAAAAAAAAAACTAATCTACTTCAAATTTTTGGAAGATTATAATTTAATAATCTGTGCTGTGGGTTGTAAAACAGAAATTTACTCAACAACAAAAATGATTTTTAAAATTTTTGGGTATACCCATCTTATTTTAATTTTTTTAGCCATTCCAATTTTATTTTTTCTTAGGAAATCAATTACCCAGCCATTGTATTTGTTGACTGAAAAAATTAAAACAGCAACCAAAGGGAATTTAAATGTAAGACTGCCCTATGATTCTTCCGACGAAATAGGAAGGCTTTCCAAATACTTCAATAAATTTATGGAAGATCTTTTTGAAAAAAAATCAAGCCTTGAAAAAGAAGTAGAAGAAAGAAAAAAAAGCGAAGAGCAGGCAAAAATGCTTGCAAAATTTCCAGACGACAATCCCAATCCAGTTTTAAGAGTTGATCTCCAGGGTAATCTTACCTATTTAAATAAAGCTGCCTTAAATATAATGGAAATTCTTTCTTTGAAAAAAGGAAAACAGCTTCCAGATTTTTTTACTGAAAAAATCAAATCCGCCTTTGAAACCAACTTAACCCAGGAAATTGAATTTACTGATAAAGACAGAATTTTTTCTTTAACTATTTCTCCTTTTAAAAACATAAACTCAGCATATATTTACATAAGGGAAGAAACAACTCACAAAGCCTATGAATCACTTATGATAATGTCTGAGGCTTTTTTTCAAAATTCAATAGAAGGTATTTGCATTACAGATTCAGATAATAAAATTGTAAGGATAAACCCTTTTTTCACAGAAATTACCGGGTATTCCAAAGAAGAAGTAATAGGTAAAAATCCAAAATTTTTAAACTCAGGCAGGCATGACAAAGAATTTTATAAAAAAATGTGGTACAGCATTAACCACATAGGCCAGTGGACAGGAGAAATCTGGAATAGAAGAAAAAATGGTCAGCCCTATCCCCAGCTCCTTTCAATTACAGCAATAAGAAATAAAATAGGAGATGTTATAAATTATCTAGGACTTTTCCATGACATTACAGAATCAGTTTTAGACAAGGAAAAACTTCATTATCAAACCTATCACGATGCAATCACAGAGCTTCCCAATAGAAAGCTTTTCACTGATATTACAAAACAAAAAATCAACTTTAACAAAAAAAACCAAGAAACTTTTGCACTTTTATTTATAGATTTAAATAATTTTAAAAATATAAACGACGCTTTAGGTCATCTGGCAGGAGACAAAATCCTTTATCTTGTTGCAAAAAGGCTTAGAGCCTCTATTCCTGAACAAATAGTTATTGCAAGGTTTGTAGGTGACAAATTTCTTATCCTGGCACCAGAAGCCCACAATCAAAATGCAGTTATAAAAAAAGCCTCCAAGATTCAAAAAATAATAGAAGGACCTTATAAAATTGATGAAAGAGAAATTCTTCTTGGCTCAAACATTGGAATTGCATTTTTCCCCGAAGATGGTAATTCAGCTGAAACATTGATAAAAAATGCTGAAATGGCAATGTATCGGGGAAAAAACAAGGGCAAAAGAACAATTAGTTTTTTTACCCAGTCAATGGATGAGTCAGCTGCAAAACAGCTTGAAACAGAACAAAATCTTGCCCATGCACTTTCAAACAATGAATTTGAACTTTATTATCAGCCCAAAGTCTCTCTTTTAACAGGAAAAATAACAGGAGCTGAAGCACTTATCAGATGGATAAAAAACGGACAAGTCATATCTCCGGCTCTTTTCATTCCAATAGCAGAAGATAACGGCCATATTATCCCCATAGGAAAATGGGTAATGGAAAAAGCCGTGGCTGAACTTGGATTTTGGCATAAATCAGGATTTAAAGATCTCCATGTCTCGGTAAATCTATCGGGTGCCCAATTTCATGATCCTGAACTGATTGAAAAAATAACTGATATTTTTGCAAAAACCGGCTCAGACCCTAAATTTGTCAATTTTGAAATAACTGAAAGCGTTGTTATGTCAGATCCTGAGCTTGCCGAAGAAACTACAAAAAGAATAAAAGAAATGGGCTCCAAAATTGCAATTGATGATTTTGGCACAGGTTATTCCTCCCTTGGCTATCTTAAAAAATTTCCTATTGATGAATTGAAAATAGATAAATCTTTTCTGGATGACTTTCCAGACTCCAATGAAGATGTCTCAATTATAAAATCTATTTTATCCCTTGCTTCCAACCTTAATTTAAAAGTTACTGCAGAGGGAGTTGAAAGAAAAACTCAGATAGATGTACTCAAAACACTTGATTGTGATGAGATTCAAGGCTATTATTTCAGCAGACCAGTTCCTGCTAAAGATTTTTATTCTCTAATCAAATCAGGTAAAAAACTTTTTGACAAATAAAAGGACAAATTTTTTTCTTTACATAAGAGATTTGTTCATATTAAAGATAGAGTTTAATAAATCCTATGATGAAAGTTTTATATTTTAAATATAAAATCATTCGAGTTTTCAAGGTGTCGTTTTCTGCGTCAACTTGAAAATCTCTAAAAATTAGGTAAATTTTTGTTTCTTTGAACTCAACTAAAACCTGAAAAGTAATTCAAATGCAAAAACAATTTAATTGTTCTCTGCCCGGTTAAGGCTCTGATTTGTTCAGATTTTACGGGCAAAGTGTATTTTAATTTATTTTGGTCAGGTAAAGATTAATATTAAAAAACTTCAAAAGAAAGAGGATGGTTTCAATGTCAAAAAAAATGATGACAGTTGACGGAAACACCGCAGCCGCTCATATTGCTTATGCTTTAAGCGATGTGGCAGCTATTTATCCCATCACCCCATCTTCACCTATTGGTGAAATCATTGATTCTTGGTCTGCTGACGGCCGCAAAAATATTTTCGGCCAAAGAGTCACAGTAAGAGAAATGCAATCTGAGGCCGGTGCAGCCGGAGCTCTCCACGGCTCTCTTGCAGCCGGAGCTTTAACTTCCACTTTCACAGCCTCTCAAGGTCTTTTGCTGATGATTCCAAACATGTACAAAATATCTGGTGAACTTCTGCCAGGGGTTTTTCATGTAACAGCCAGAGCCCTTGCAAGCCATGCTCTGTCTATTTTTGGAGATCACTCAGACGTTATGGCAGTAAGACAGACAGGTTGGGCAATGCTTTGTTCCAACTCAGTTCAGGAAGTAATGGACATGTCTCTTGTTGCTCACTTATGTGCAATTGAAGGAAGAGTTCCTTTTCTTCACTTTTTTGACGGATTCAGGACCTCCCATGAAATTCAAAAAATTGAAAGCATAGACTATGATGCAATAGCATCAATTACAGATTTTGATTCTATTGAAGCTTTCAGACAAAACGCTATGAACCCTGAGCATCCGGAAATAAGAGGAACTGCCCAAAACCCTGACATTTATTTTCAGGGAAGAGAAGCAGCCAATGCTTTTTATAATGAACTTCCCGGAATTATCAAAGACTACCTTAAAAAAATCTATGAAATCACAGGAAGAAAATATAATCTTTACGATTATGTAGGACATCCTGAAGCTGAAAGAATTATTGTTTCAATGGGTTCTTCCTGTGAAACAATTGAAGAAACAATAAACTCAATGAATAAAAACGGAGAAAAAGTAGGTCTTGTTAAAGTAAGACTTTACAGACCATTTCTTCCTGAAGATTTTCTTAACGCAATTCCAGCTTCCTGCAATAGAATTACTGTACTTGACCGTACAAAAGAACCCGGTGCAATTGGAGATCCTCTTTATCTTGACGTTTGCACTACTTTTTTTCAAAGAAAAGAATCTCCTGAAATCACAGCAGGAAGATACGGACTTGGGTCAAAAGAATTTACTCCTTCAATGGTTAAAACCATTTATGACAATATGAACAGCAAGTCTCCAAAAAATCATTTTACCATTGGAATTGAAGATGATCTTACATATACTTCTTTAGATATAAAAGAAGAATACGATGCTGCACCTGAAGGAACAGTAAGATGTAAATTCTGGGGATTTGGCTCAGACGGTACTGTTGGAGCAAATAAAACAGCAATCAAGATCATTGGCGACAACACAGATATGTATGCCCAAGGTTATTTTTCCTATGATTCCAAAAAATCAGGTGGAATTACAATTTCCCATTTAAGATTTGGTAATTCTCCAATTCAGTCAACTTACCTTATTCACAAAGCAGACTTTATTGCCTGCCATAAACCAAACTATGTTGATCTTTATGATGTTCTTGAAGGTATTAAAGACGGAGGAACCTTTCTTCTAAATGCTCACTGGGATGAAAAGGAGATTGAAACTTATCTGCCTGCCAAAATGAAAAAAACCATGGCAGACAAAAATATAAAGTTTTATATGATAGATGCCATCAAAATTGCCTCTGAAGTGGGTCTTGGAGGAAGAATCAACATGATAATGCAGGCAGCTTTTTTCAAGCTTGCAAATGTTCTTCCAGTTGACCAGGCAATAGAGCTTCTTAAAAAAGATATTGACAAAACCTATGGTATGAAAGGTGATTCAATTGTCAAAATGAACGTAAATGCTGTTGACAAGGCTTTGGATTCAGTTAAAGAAATCCAGGTTCCTGAATCATGGAAAAATGCTGAAGATAGTTCAGCACCAAAGAAAACAGCTGAAGTCCCTGAATACATAAACGAAGTTGTATTCCCAATAAATGCACAGCAGGGAGATAAACTTCCTGTAAGTATTTTTGAACCAGACGGGATTTTCCCTGTGGGAACAAGCCAGTATGAAAAACGCGGAGTTGCAATTGAAGTTCCTGAGTGGATCCCTGAAAATTGTATCCAGTGCAACCAATGCGCATTTATTTGTCCCCATGCAGCCATTATTCCAATTCTAGCAAAAGATGACGAGCTTGAAGAAGCACCTGCTTCATTTACAACAATTGAAGCAAAAGGCAAGGGTCTTGAAGACTATAAGTTTAGAATCCAGGTTAACACTCTTGATTGTCTTGGATGTGGAAACTGTGCAGATATTTGTCCTGCAAAAGAACCTGCTCTTGTTATGAAGCCTTTGGATACTCAAACAGATACTGAAATACCAAACCATGAGTTCTCTTTAGAGGTTCCGTTTAAAGAAGGACTTCTCAAGCGTGACACTGTTAAAGGCAGCCAGCTTTACAAGCCTTTATTTGAATTTTCCGGTGCATGCTCAGGATGCGGTGAAACTCCTTATATCAAAGTGCTGACACAGCTGTTCGGTGAAAGAATGCTAATTGCCAACGCCACAGGATGTTCCTCAATTTTTGCAGGCTCTGCACCTTCATTTCCTTATTGCACAAACAGCGATGGTTTTGGACCTTCATGGGGCAACTCATTGTTTGAAGATGCCGCAGAATTTGGATTTGGAATCCAGGTTTCAATGACACATAGAAGAAATGCCCTTGCAGACAAAGTAAGACAGGCAATGGAAGAAGAACTGCCTGCAAGCCTTAAAGACGCAATGACTAACTGGCTTGATTCAATGTGGGATTCCAAAAAATCAAAAGAAGCGGCAGAAACTCTTGAAGCCCTTCTTCCAATGGGTCCTGAAAGTGATATTATTGATGAAATTGCACTTCAGGCAGATCTTTTTGTAAAAAAATCACACTGGATTTTTGGTGGTGACGGCTGGGCATACGATATAGGCTTTGGAGGCCTTGATCATGTACTGGCATCAGGTGAAGACATCAACATCCTTGTTCTTGACACCGAAGTATATTCAAATACAGGCGGACAGTCTTCAAAAGCCACTCCAACAGGCTCAATTGCAAAATTTGCAGCCTCAGGTAAAAAGACTTCCAAAAAAGAACTGGGCAGAATGGCAATGACATATGGCTATGTTTATGTTGCTTCAGTTGCCATGGGTGCAAATAAACAGCAGACACTTAAAGCCTTTGCTGAAGCTGAAGCTTATCCTGGACCTTCAATTGTAATCTGCTATGCTCCATGTATCAACCAGGGTATCAAAATCGGAATGGGCAAGAGCCAATACGAACAAAAGCTGGCTGTTGAGTCAGGATACTGGCCTTTGTACAGATTCAATCCTTTATTGGCTGAAGAAGGCAAAAACCCGTTTATTCTTGATTCCAAAGCTCCAGATGGAACCTTGCAGGATTTCCTTTCAGGTGAAAACAGATATGCAATGCTTGAAAGAAGTTTTCCTGAAGAATCAAAAAAACTTAGAGCCAAAATAGAAGAAGAAATAAATCTTAGATATGAAACCCTTAAGTTTATGTCAGAAGTTGATAAAGACTAATTTTAAGGTTTGCTAAATATTGCTAATAACCGCCCTGAATTTGATTTCAGGGCGGTTATTATGTTTAAATAGTTTTATTTTCAATTAACCGTAAAATAAAAACTAAAAAAATTCCCTTGATTAACTAAACAAAAAAACTTCCGGATCAGGTTTTTTAAGAGGTGTTTTAATGAAAGAATGCAAAAAGTGTGGTAAATGCTGTGAAAAAAGCGGTCCTACCCTTCACATTGAAGATAAATACCTTATGGTTCAAGGAAAAATTCCGCCTTCAGATCTTGTAACATTAAGAAAAGGTGAAACTGCATTTGATCCAAGAGAAAATAGAGCAATTACCCTTGAAAATGAGCTGATAAAAATTAAAGGAAAAAGTAAATCCTGGACATGTCTTTATCTTGATGAAGAATCAAAACTTTGTTCAATCTATGATTCAAGGCCAGTTGAATGCAGAATTTTAAAATGCTGGGATACCAAACCCATCATTGCCATGATGAATAAAAATTTATTAACAAGAGAAGTTGTTTTTGAAAAAATTGAAGGTCTTGCCCAATTGATAAAAGAACATGATAAAAAATGTTCTTATGATGAAATAAAATATCTTCTTGAAAAAATTGAAACCAGTGAAAAAGCACTTACAAGCCTTAAAGACATAATCTTATTTGATATAAATATAAGAGAAATTGTTGCTGAAAAACAAAAAGCTGCTTCATATATGCTCGATCTTATTTTTGGCAGAAGCCTTGTAGAAACAATGAATCAGCTGAAATACAAGGTAACTTTTTCAAAAGAATCAGGACTTCTAATTTCTCCCTATAAAATAGACAGAATTTTAAACTAAACTTCTTGTTGACATTGGGCTCAGTCAATTATAATTAAAGCCTAAGATTTTATATTTGCAACCAAAAAACTCAATACCTTTAATTAAGTATTTTGGTTTTTCATTAAAATCATAAATAAAAGGACAAGTCATGAATGACGGCGAAGACCCTGGCAGTTGGAAAAAACTTGCAAAGGGAAATCAAATTTCCAAAAACAATTTATTAAACCAACGCAAAATAAATTCGCAGTCGAGCGTAATGATTTAATCCTCTAAACAACTCATTACTGCCCCTGCTTTTTTTTCTTTGCGGTTATGGAGGCAGTAATGAAAAATCCCATTCTTTTACCGCAGCTCAAAGAATACCTGAATAATGGAAACCTTAAAGAAATAAAACTTCTCATTGAAACAGCACCCTCTCCTGTTGTAGCTGATTTTATTGCTGGCCTTGAGCCAGATGAAGTAAAAACAATTCTTATGGAAGCCGACCCTTTCAGAAAAGCTGAAATATTCAGCTATCTTGATCTAGAACTTCAGCTTGAGCTTGCCAAAGTAATGAAACGAAACGACCTGGCCCAGATAATTACCTATATGGCCCATGACGACAGAGTAGACCTTCTAAAAAAAATACCTGAAGAAAAAAGAGAGCTTATTCTACCCGCTCTTGCTCAGGCTGAGCGTGAAGACATAAGAAAGTTATCAGCCTACCCTGAAGGAACAGTAGGGGCTATGATGACATCTGACTATGCCACCCTTTCAAAAGAGCTCACAGCCAAAGAAGCCATAAACAAACTAAGACTGGAAGCTCCAAATAAAGAAACAATTTATTATGCATATATAATAAACGAAAAAAGACAATTAACAGGATTTGTCTCCCTAAAAGATCTTATCCTTGCAAGAGCAGACGAATCTGTTGAATCAATAATGCATACCAAAATGATTTTTGCAAATGCCTATGATGATCAGGAAAAAGCTGCAAGAACAATTCAAAAATATGATTTGATAGCTTTGCCTGTTATTAATGGAGGAAACTCCCTTGTTGGAATTCTTACCTATGATGATGCCATAGATATTATCACCCAGGAGCACACAGAAGATATAGAAAAACTCATGGCCATTTCAGGTGAACATGAGGCCGGAGTATATCTTAAAACAACTTCATTTGTTCATTTCAAAAACAGGGCAATCTGGATTGTCGGACTTTCTTTTCTAGGGCTTATGTCTGGTTATATAATAAAAAACTACCAGGACGCCCTGGAAAGCCTTATTCTTCTAACCTTATATATGCCTTTGATGACTGATGCCGGAGGAAACACAGGAAGTCAGGCAGCTACTGTGGTTGTTAGAGCCCTGGCATTAAACGAAATAAATCCCAAGGATATATTTAAAGTAATTTTCAAAGAATTAAAAGTTGCTTTTCTCACAGCAGCTCTTCTAGGCTGTCTTACCTTTTTTCAGGTACTTGTTCTTTCATGGAATTCAGTTTTTCCGGCGGGAATAAGTATTTATAATATAGGATTGGTTGTTGCTGTGGCTCTGTCTATTCAGGTGGTTACTGCCACTCTTGTAGGAGCAGCTCTTCCAATGACAATAGCAAAAATGAAGCTTGATCCTGCTGTTGTTGCAAGTCCAGCCCTTACTACCATTGTTGATATTTCAGGGCTTGTGATATATTTTACTACAGCAAAGCTTCTTTTAGGTCTTTAAAAAAACAAACGGCTGAAAAACTTCAGCCGTTTTTATCATCTAAAAAAAATTTTGTATATTTTAAACTTCAAGATTTAATCAAAAACTTTATTTCAAGGCAAGTTTCTAAACTCTCCCGCTACCCTGAAACTCTCTTTCATTTTTAAGGCCTCATAATTAGAATTCAACAAAGCTGAACATAAACTGCCCTTTACTTAATTTTCAAGTTTAAATAAAACTTAAACTTCAGAATTTTTTAGCTCATTTGTAAGTTAACTGAAAAAACCCTGATTTTAGACTATCTTGGTTTTTTAAATCTATATTCCATTCGCCGTTCGCTTGTAATCGGAGCCACACCGCAAAGCATCCAGCCTTTTTCCTGGTATCGTTTTATAGAATCGCGATGTTTCATTGCATTTAAACCATCTAAGCTTACTTTTTTGTAATCTACATTTGTGTTTAACATCTTACTCTCCTTCCATTTTTTAAAAATAGAACTCCAAAACTAAATAAATTTTAATTTTGGCAATCTCTTTTTTTTTGGAAAATCTTGTGGACAGCGGGAAAGATTTGATTAATTTACCCCCATTGTTTATTTTTGTCAACAATGGAAACCAAAAATTTTTATTAAATAAAGTAAAAACCCAGTATTTTCTTTTAAATTTTTTTGTTTAATCTGGAATAAACATTAGCTGTATTCAGCTGTTTACTTAATTAGTGGTTTACAAAACAATGATGATAATATATGAATTTTGGTTAACATAAAGGAAAATAAAAGAAAAAATCAATATATACATCTTGGAGAAATGAAAGAGGACGATATGGCAAAAAAAAAGACCAACCCAAAAAAAACAACCCAGCCTAAAAAGAAAGCTGCTACAACTAAAAAGGCTGCTCAAAAGAAGAAAAAACAACAAGAGCCAGAAAATATTCTTTTGAGAAAATTTGAACAATGGAAGCCTGCAAAACTTTTTGTTCCTAAAAAAACAGAATTTAAAAAAGATTTTACAGCCCCTAAGTTCATTAAAGGCAACAACAAAAAGCTTAAAGAAATTCTATTAAAGGATTTTTCAAATATTTTTTCAGAGCCAGCAAAAAAAACAAAGGCTGATCCAGCTCCTGTAAAAGAAGTTAAAGCTCCAGCTGCTCCCAAAAAAGATGAAGCTCTTAGTAAAAAGGAAGCCGAGCTTAAAAAAGCTGAAGAAAACTTAAATAAAAAAGAAAAAGAGGCTGAAGCTAAATTATCCCAGGCTGAAAAAGCTTTAAAAGAAGCCAATGACAAGCTTAATGAAGCAAAAAAAGCCAAAGAAAGTCTTGATTCTACGGAAAAAGATTTAAAGGCAAAAGCAAAAGAAGCTGAAGATAAACTTTCTAAAGCTGAAAAATCAAAGAAAGAAGGCGAAACTCTTAAAACTGAAGCCGAAAAAGTTAAAAAAGAAGCTGAAGCTCTAAAAGCTGAAGCCGAAAAAGCAAAAAAAGACGTTGAAACCCTTAAAGCTGAAGCTGAAAAAGCGAAAAAAGATGTTGAAGCTCTTAAAGCTGAAGCCGAGAAAGCAAAAAAAGATGTTGAAAGTCTAAAAACCGAAGCTGAAAAAGCGAAAAAAGATGCTGAAACTCTAAAAGCTGAAGCTGAAAAAGCAAAAACCGCAGCAGACCAATCCAGTGCTGATTTAGACAAAAAAACAGAAGAAATTAAAAAATCTCAAGAAGAACTTGATAATAAAAAATCAGAGCTGGAAAAACTTGAAAAAGAAACTCTTGAAGCCCAAAATAAAACAAAAGCAAAACTAGAAGAAATTGAAAAAAGAGAAAAAGATCTAGAGTCAAACAAAGAAAAATTAAAAGCAAAAGAAGACAGTCTTAAGAAAAAAGAAGCTGAACTTCTTGAAAAAGAAGAAGAGCTTAATAAAACAATTTTTACAAAAGTATCTGAATCTGCACAAAAGATTTCTTCACTGAAACCAGATTTTAATAAAATCAAAAATCCACAAATTAACAACACCGGTGATAACGGAGGGCTTATGAACAAAAGTATAATTGGTCTTATTGCAGCATTTGGATTTCTTGTAGTTATTCTCATAGGAGCAAGTATTTCAAATACAGGTAATTTTTATCTTAAAAATTCAAAAGACGGACTTAAAGTGTATCAGGGTAAATTTTCTCCTACAGGGGAATTTCATCTAATGACTCTTCCTGAAATTTATGCTCCAGAAACCATTAAAAGCACAAACTACGAGAAAAAAGAAGTTTACTCTCTTATTCACAGCTTCTACCTTGACAATGTAAAAGCTCTTGCAAAAGCTAAAGGAACTCCTGATTTTGAAGAAATTGAAAAAAATCTTGAAAAAGCCCTTGCCTTTGCACCGTCTTCCAGTGAGAAAAAAACTATAAGAGAGCAGATCAAGTCACTTGGAAATGTATCTGACAGCTACAAAGCAGGACTTCTAAATGTACTTGAAAAAAAAGATAAAGAAATTATAGAAGAAGTTGAAATAAAAACTGAGGCTCCAAAAACTGAAACTTTAGAAAAAGCACTTTAAAAAATAATTAAGGGCGGAAATCTCCGCCCTTTTCCAAATTCTGCCCAATTATCAAAGAACCCAGATTTCAGACTTACCCCTGCAAAAAAACTTGTAAACTTGAATTTATGTATTAATATAAGTTAATGATCCAAGACAAAAAACTAAGTTCAGTTTCCAGATTAATTATCTGCTTTAAGTCTTGATCGCATTAAAATCGTCATTTACGTTAAATTTTAATCTAATTAAAACGGAGGTGCTAAGAAATGTCAAAAATTGGTGAATTCTATCAGTCAGGCGATTGGAAAAATGAAAAACATATCCCGATTATAAACTGCAAAAGCGAAGTTTCAGCAGATTCCCCTTTTGAAGTAACTCTTTCAATTGGTGATGAAATTGCCCACCCTAATACAACAGAACACCATATAAGATGGATTAAGCTCTATTTCAAACCTGAAGGGGAAAAATTCATTTATGAACTTTCCTCCTTTGATTTTGCAGCCCACGGAGAATCAGCAAAAGGTGCAAATGAAGGCTCATCTTACAGCGAACCCTTTGTTACTACAAAAATAAGACTAAAGTCATCAGGACAGCTTATTGCTACTTCATATTGCAATATTCACGGACTTTGGGAAAGCTCAGCTGAGATTAAAGTTTCATAGTTTTTTATAAATTTACAAATTCTGCCGGTTAGAACCGGCAGAGTTTGTTACTTCACCTCCACAAAACCCATAAACCCATCTCTATTGTTTTTTTAGTTTTCAAATCTGATTGCTTTCATTTTACTCCATGGTTATTCTTTTTTATTTTTTCGCAGTTTATGGTATAGGATCCTCGTTTGAAAAATTGAAATTTATGGAGACTTCAGTTGATAATTAAGGAAACAATAGTTGTTGAGGGAAAAGACGATGAATCAGCTATTAAAAAAGCTGTAAAAGCTGAAATAATTATTACCTCTGGCTTTAGAATCAAAAGCTTAATCTTTGAGGAAATAAAATGGGCAAATGAAAAAAACGGAGTCATAGTTTTTACAGATCCTGACTGGGCCGGCGAAAAAATAAGGGAAAGAATAAACAAAGAAATACCAGGGTGCAAAAATGCCTATCTTTCACAGGGCGAAGCCTTGAAAAAAGGGAATATAGGCGTTGAAAATGCCTCTCCTGAAAATATTAAAGATGCTTTGTTAAAAGCAAAAATAAGAATATTAGATAATGTCCAAAATGAATTCACAATGAAAGACCTTTTAAATTCAGGACTTTCAGGATGTGTTGGATCTGCTGAAAAAAGAAGTAAACTAGGAAAAATACTTAGAATCGGATATGGTAACTCAAAGAAATTTCTTTCAAGACTAAATCATTATCAAATTAGTAAAGATGATTTTTATCATGCCCTTAAATCAATCCAAAAAAGTTAATTTATTTAAAATTTCTTCTGTATTTGAAACAAGAGCCCCTTTATTGTTTATATTATAAGTTTTAACTCCCATTTCACTATAAATTTCTTTAATTTGTTTTTGAGTTTTTTCAAAATTTCTAAAGCTTCCTGAAATAATACCAAGCTTAGGATTGGCAGCTATAACAAAATCTTTGTTAAGGGAATGGATACTTCCGTGGTGGGGAACCATAAAAACATCTGAATTTTTTATAAAATCCGTTTCTTTATAATAGTCCTGACTTTTTTCATACAAATCTCCTGTAAATAAAATTTTCAATCCATTTATAAAAACAGAAATCAAAAGAGAATTATCATTTTCATTGTTAAAAAGCTCTTCTCTTTGGAAAAAATCAATAAATCCGTTTTTCATTTCTATTTTTTCAGGTTTTGAAAAAATACCTCTTTTTTTAGTCTCCAAAATAAGTTTTTCATACAGCCCTGAATCTTTTAAAGTATTATTAAAAACAAATTTTTTTATTTTAAATTGTTCCATGAGATAAAAAAACCCAGAATAATGATCATAATCTCCATGGGTTGAAATACAGCAGTCTATGGTTTTAATTTTATTTTTAAAAAGATAAGGCCCTAAAATATATCTCCCTGTATCAAAACTTGAACCTGGAAACCCTCCAGAATCAATAACCACAGTTTTACCTCCTGGGAAAACAATTAAAGCACTGTTTCCTTTGCCAATATCTAAAAAAACAATTTTTCCATGTTTATTGAAAAACCGTTTATCAACTTCATATAAAACATCACAAATTAAAATTACAAGTGTAAACCCAGCTAAAACTTTAAAAAAAACACCTGGCCTGGACTGAAAAATAAAAAAACGGATTCCCCAAAAAACTATGATTAAAATCAAATAAATTAAAAAAAGTTCAACAATTGAAATTCCCATATTTATATAAGTGAATTTAAAATCAGAAATTATTGAAATCATTTTTATAAAAATATCAACTGAAAATGATCCAATTAAAAAAAAGATTTTTGAAACTTCTGGAAAAATAAAAGAAAATAAAATTCCTCCAAATGCAAAAGGAAGAAGAATAAAAGAAAAAAAAGGAATGAGTATAATTCCTGAAAAAACTCCAGTTAAAGGTAAAATATTAAAATAATAAAGGGCTGCTGGTGAAGTGCCAGCCACTGCAAAAGCACTTGTTTTAAATAAAACCTTAATCCATTTATAAAAACTTGAAAATAAATCAGGGTTTTTTTCAAATTTCTCAGGGAATGTCATAAATCCAGATACAATTGCAAATACAGCCAGAAAAGACAGGATAAATCCAAGATTAAATAAAAACGGAGGGGTTAACACCAAAATAAAAAACCCACAGCAAAACAAAAGATTTAAAGGATCCTGATTTTTATTTAAAAAAAAGCCTGCTCCTCCAAGAAGTGCAAGAATAAAAGATCTTTGGGCAGAGGGCATAAGACCTGAAATAAGAGCATAAAAAAGAGCTCCCAAAAGCCCCAAAATTACAGCTGATTTTTCTACCCAACCCCTCCATAAAAAAAACTCAAACCTTGAAAAAACAAATCTGGATAAAATAAAAAAAAACGAAAAAACCATCCCTATATGAAGACCTGAAATAGCCATAAAATGAGATGCTCCGGCTTTGGAAGCCTTGTCTTTAAACTCCTGATCCAAACCTGTTCTAAGCCCGCAAGTAATTGACTTTAAAAACTCAGAATTAAGAGGTTTTTTTATATTTTCATCTATGCTTTGAACAAATCTGGCTCTGATTTTAGTAATAAAAAACTGAAATGAATTTTCTTTACTAATCAGCTCTACTTTTTTATCCGAAACCCAGGTATGACCAAAAAAGCCCTTAAACCTCATATATGACTTATAATCAAAACTTCCAGGATTTTTAAAGTTTTTATAGGGTTTTATCTGAGCATTAAAAAATATAAGATCCCCTGGTTTATAATCTTTTTCATAATTATAAATACTTAAGCTTAATTTAAAATTTTCAGATTCAAGATTTTTACCATCTATTGATTTAAGTTTTATTTTTGTTTTAAGCCTTGAATAGGAAAAACTTGGGAAATCAGTTATTACGGCTGTAATTTCTCTTTTTTCTTTTTTATAAAGATTAAAGTTTTCAGCCCTTGAATTAAAAGATGATTTTGAATAGGGAAGGATAAAAACAATACCTGCAAAATAAAAAAATCCCAGGGGAATAATAAGGGATTTTTTATTTTGAAAGGATAAAACTATCAGTCCAAGAAAAAACAATAATGCCAAGGGTAAAATATAGACAAATGAAAAAGCTAATTTTTCGCCGGAAAAAACCCCAAGGCTAAAAAAAACAAAAATTAAAATAAACGGCCTTTTAATCATTTGATTCTTCTCTTCCCAGCTTGAACTGGAGGATTTTAAATTTCCCTTGGAAGCAAAGTTATTTTACTCTTTCTATTTCAGCTCCAATTGATTTTAGTTTAATCTCCATTTTTTCATATCCTCTGTCAAGGTGATAGACCCTGTTTACAATTGTTGTATTTTGAGCGGCAAGCCCAGCCAAAACTAAACAGGCACTTGCTCTTAAATCAGATGCCATCACAGGAGCTCCTTCAAGCTCATCCACCCCTCTTACAACTGCGGTATTGGAAGATGGAAGATAAATATCTGCTCCCATTCTCTGAAGCTCATTTACATGGATAAATCTGTTTTCAAAAATTGTTTCCTTAATAGTTGATACTCCTTCTGCAACTGACATAAGAGTAATAAACTGAGCCTGCATATCAGTGGGAAATCCTGGATAAGGAGAAGTTCTAATATCTATACTTTTAATTTCATCTTTGCCTTTAACCCTGATCCAGTCATTACCTGTTTCAACAAAAGTTCCTGTTTCCTTAAGCTTTGAAATAACTTCACTAAGATGATCAGGCATGCATTTTTTTATAAGAAGATCGCCTTTTGTTATGGCTGCTGCAATCATAAAAGTTCCTGTTTCTATTCTATCGGGAATAATTGTGGTTTCAACAGGTGCAAGACTTTCTACTCCTTGGATAATAATTTCAGAAGTTCCGGCTCCTTTTATTTTTCCTCCCATAAGATTTAAAACATCAGCAAGGGCTGTTATTTCAGGCTCCATTGCGGCATTTCTTAAAATTGTCTCCCCTTTTGCCAGGGCAGCCGCCATCATCAAATTTTCAGTTCCTGTAACAGTAACAGTATCAAAATTTATTTCATTACCTGTAAGTCTTCCTGATTTTGCATTAATATAGCCATGGGAAATATGAAGATCAGCTCCTAGTTTTTCCAATCCTTCTATATGAAGATTTACAGGTCTTGCTCCAATGGCACATCCACCAGGTAAAGAAACGCAAGCTTTTCCAAGCCTTGCCACAAGAGGCCCAAGCACAAGAATTGAAGCCCTCATTTTTCTGACTATATCATAGGGAGCAAAGTGGTTGTTAAGGCCAGAGGCATCAATGGATACAACCCCATTTGACATTTCAGTTTTTGCTCCAAGTTTTTCAGAAAGTTTTAAAATACTTCTGACATCAACAAGATCGGGAACATTATGAAATACTGATTTACCATCACAAAGAAGAGCAGAAGCAAGAATTGGAAGGGCTGCATTTTTTGCTCCGCTTATTTCCACTTCTCCAAAAAGTCTTTTTTTTCCTTTTATTTTTATTTTATCCATTTAACTTTAAAATCCTTAAAATTTATTTCCAGCTGAGCTGCTTTTATACCACTCAACTGGATTTATGCATAACTATGAAGCCCTGCAAGAACAAAATTCACTCCAAAATATGTAAACATAACCGCAATAAAACCCAAAATTGAAAGCCAGGCAATGGTTTTTATTGTAAAACTTTTTATATACCGCCCATGGAGAATAATGGCATAAACAATCCAGGTAATTAAAGACCAGGTTTCCTTGGGATCCCAAGACCAATATCTTCCCCAGGCACTGTCAGCCCAGACAGCTCCTGTTATTATTCCAAGAGACAAAAATAAAAACCCAAAAATTATCATCCTATAATTTAATTCATCAAGGTTTTTGATTTTTTTTTCATCTTTTACAAAAAGAAGGATAACACTGGCGGCAAATGACACTGCAAATCCAGCATATCCAAAAAAGCAGGTAACCACATGAACTGTAAGCCAATTACTTCTAAGAGCTGGAACAAGAGGGGTGATGGCTGAATGGGCTGTTGGTGAAAGACCTGCATATGCCATGGCAAGAAAAATAAGAGTTGTTGTTATTGAGCCTACCACAGGATTGTCAAACTTTTTATAAGTTAAAGAATATAACAAAGCTCCTGAAATTGAAAAAAACACCAAAGACTCATAAAGATTGGAAAGAGGTATTCTGCCAATTCCCATTTCATAGGATTCTATCCACCTGAAGATAAAACCTGCAACATTTAATGAAAGTCCTGCAATAAGAAGAAAAAAACCAAACTTTGAAAAATTTTTTTTATTGAAAACAGATCCTGATATAAAACAAAAAGCAGAAAATCCGTAAACAAAAGTTGCTATTGAAAGAATAAAAGTATTTTCCATTTAAATTAACTCCATTTATAGGGGCTTATTATTTAGACTAGATTCTTTTGTAATAAACTCATAAAAATCAAATACAAGCTCATCTTTTAAGTTTTTATTTTTATTGGAACCTGAGGCACAAAAAATCTTTGAACTTACTTCATCTTCTTTATTAAGAATAAGATAAAATGAATGGTGTTTCATAAAAAAACTTACAAAAATTCCAATTGAAAGGAAGAAAAAACCAAGATAAACAATATAAACTCCAGGATCTTTATTTACCTGAAGGGAGGTATAATATTTTGTTTGAAATTCACCTGGAACAAGGTAAAAATCACCTTGTCTATGTTTGTCAAATCCTGGAGCATTAACAGGAAGAGCAACTGGTATTTCAAGCTTATCTTTTAAAATAAATCCTATAAAGGTTTCTCCAAGATTCATGGATGAAATCTGAAAATTAGGCCTGAAAGAAAAAAAGGTAAATTTTGTTTTACCATCAGGAAGAACTATAGTTTCACCCACTCCCAGTTCATATTCACCTTTTTTTGTATTTGTTTTCATATCATAGGCAGATATTTTTAATTTTCCTTCAAATGCTCTTCCATAGCCTGATTGAATAAATTTTATTCCATTGTATCTTAAAGGATGGTTTACCTTGACAATTCCTTTTAACTCTTGAGGTTTTCCTTTATTAAAAATAATTTCAGACTCATAGGACTTAGGAATCTGGCTATTATCGTATCTTTTAATTTGAAAGGAAGAACAGGTCAAATCAAAGTCCAGTTCAATTTTCCCCCTGTTTTTAAAAAGAGTTACAATATTTGAAGTTTGATTTTCAGGAATTTCTATCACACCTGAAAATCCCATCATTGTTCCTATGACTCCTCCAATAATTAAAAGAAGAAAACCAAGATGGGCAAGATAAACTCCAAGTCTTGAATATCTTCCTTTTTCTGCTGTTAATGAAAAACCTTTTTCATTATCCAAAGAATAAATTTTCATTCTTTTTGATTTAAAAAACTCTTCAACCTGCTCTTTTACCTGAGAAAAACTTTTATTGACCAAAATTTCCTTTTTATTTTGAAAAGAATCAATCTTTGAAACAGAAGGAATAGAAGGTTTTTTTAATACAATTTTTATAACAGCTGGAAGCCTTTCAAAAGAACAGCAAACAAGGTTTATTCCAAGAAGAATTATAAAAAAAACAAACCACCAAGAGTAATAAATATCGAAAAGATCAAAAACTTCAAATAGCTTGTGAACCCATTTTGATTTACCATGAAGAAATTTTATCAATCCGATTCTGTCTGGAAGAAAAGTTCCTAAAACAGATGCGGCTGCAATAAAAGAAAATAAAAAAACAGTTAATTTTAATGATGCAAAAAAATTCCAGAGCAAAACCCCTGTTCTTTCTATTGCACCGGGTCTTTTAGTCTTGTTCAAGAGCCTCTCCTGTGTGGGAATCATGGTTGTTGACAAAGCTTGAAAGGGACATTATTGTTTACAAAATTTAACCTCACAGCTTTTTAAGCAATTTTCATTTATAGTGCAAGAACTTATTCTTTCCAACCATTTTGATGCTATCAGGGAGTTTTTATGATTGAAGCAAGAAAACTTACCAAATCTTTTGGTCATACAACTGCAGTAAAAAACGTTTCTTTTAGCCTTGAAAAAGGTGATATCCTGGGTTTTCTGGGACCAAACGGAGCAGGAAAATCAACCACAATGAGAATGCTTTCAGGTTATCTTGAACCAGATTCAGGAGATGCTTTTATAGGAGGAAAATCTGTAAGAAAAAACCCAATAGAAATTAAAACTCAAATAGGATATCTATCTGAAACATCACCCCTTTATTCTGAAATGACAGTCAATGAATTTTTAAAATTCTGCTCTGAAGTAAGGGGATTTACAGGCAGTAAAAAAAATTACGTCACTGAAAATGCCATAGAAAAGTGTTTTCTTAGAAGTGTTAAAAATCAGCAGATAAACACCTTGTCCAAAGGATATAGACAAAGGGTATCTTTTGCTCAAAGCATTTTACATGATCCCAAATATCTTATTCTTGATGAACCAACAGACGGGCTTGATCCAAATCAAAAGCAAGAAGTTCGAGAAATGATAAAATCCATGAGCCTGGAAAAAGCAATTATACTTTCAACCCATATTCTTGAAGAAGCTGCTGCAATCTGCACAAGGGCCATAATTATTGCAAAGGGTGAAATCATTGCAGATGAAACTCCAGGTGATCTTCTTAAAAAAGACCCTGGGTTTGGAAGCCTTGAAGTGGAAACTGAATTTATAGCAAATCTGGATGAATTTAAAACCTCTCTTAATAAAATTGAAAACATAGATAAAATTGAAATAAATAAAAACAGTCCAAAATTTAACAAATCAGATTTTAAAATATTTTTTTCAAAAAACAATTACCCTTCAATTCCAGAGCTTGTTATTGAACTTGAGAAAATTCTTTCAAAAAACAATCTTAAGTTAAATTCAATCTCAAAGGATAAAGGTGATCTTACCAAGGTTTTTCAAATGCTGACAAAAAATTAAATCAGCCTGCAAAATAAATAAGGGAGTAAAAGCATGAATCGCAGTATAAACTCAGTAAAAGCTATTTTAAAAAGAGAACTTTCAAGTTATTTTCATTCTCCGACAGCCTATGTTGTTTTGGTTGTTTTTCTCATACTTCAGGGATTTTTTACTTTTTATGTGGGCGGGTTTTATGAATCCGGGCAAGCCGAACTTTCTTTGTTTTTCACCTGGCATCCCTGGATTTTTCTTTTTCTTGCCCCTGCAATTACAATGAGGCTTTTTTCAGATGAGAAAAGAACAGGAACAATAGAACTTTTAATGACTTTGCCGGTTACACCTTTAGAAATTGTAATTGCAAAGTTTTTTTCAGCCTGGATTTTTATCTCCATTGGAATTATTTTGACTTTTCCCATTGTAATAACATCAGCCTACCTTGGAAACCCTGATATGGGTGCGGTAATTTCAGGATATTTGGGAAGCCTTCTCATGGCAGGAGCACTTATTTCCATTGGATGTTTTTCTTCATCAATAACAAAAAGTCAGGTCATAGCTTTTCTTTTAGCTTTGTCTTTTTCACTTTTTCTTATTCTTTCAGGACACAGCCCTGTAATTCAGGCAGTTTCGGAAATTGCTCCTGGATTTATTGTAAACTTTATTTCTGGAATGAGTATTTTAACCCATTTCAAAACAATGACAAAAGGAATCATTGATTTAAGAGATCTTTTATATTTTGTTTCCATCATGGTTTTCATGCTTTATCTCAACACTTCTATAATCAACTCAAATTCCAGGTAAATGATCTTTTGGAGGTTTAAAATGAATTTCAAAAATAAAAAACTAAGTATGAAACTTTTAATGATTTTTATTTTTGCAGCAGTTCTTATACTTATAAATATTCTTGTAAGTGATTTGTCTTTAAGATTTGATTCAACTGAAAACAAGATATATTCCCTTTCAAATGCCACCCATGAAATAATTAAAAAAACAAAGAATCCAATAACCTTAAAATATTTTAACAATGCATCTTCCATTTCAGATATTCCAGGGGAATTTAAAGCTTATTCAAAAAGAATTGAAGATCTTTTAAAAGAATATTCAAGGTATTCAAAAGGAAAAATTATCCTTGAAACAATAAAACCTGAAATTGATTCAGAAGAAGAAGACAATGCCAATGCTTTTGGATTAAGAGGAATTGAACTTCCCGGAGAAAACAATCTTTATATAGGTCTTGCAGCAATAAGTGGTGAAAAAGAAGAAATAATTCCTTTTTTTGATCCTGAAAATGAACCAAAACTTGAATATGAACTTACTTCAATTATTTCAAGGCTTCAGTCTCAAAAGAAAAAAAGAATAGGGATTCTTTCTTCAATAAATATTTTAGGAGGTCCTCATTTTCAGGGTCAGCAGTCTCCTAAATGGTATTTTACAGATGTACTTGAAAAACAATATGAATTGGAAAATCTTGATTTAGACCTGGAATCTATTCCTGAAGATATTGACCTTTTAATTTTATTCCAGCCAAAGGAAGTAAGTGAAAAAATTAACAAACAAGCCTTAAAATCTCTGGAAAAAGGAAAAAGATTAATTATCCTTGCAGATCCTCTTTCCCTTCTTGATCCTGAAGGAAGAATGGCACCCTATTCTTTTCCAATGAAAGAAGAACTTGAAAACTATGGAATTAAATTTAATGAAACAACTGCCATAGCAGATCTAAATGCAGCAACACAAATCATGGGAAGAGATAATACACCGGAATTAAATCCAGGCTGGCTTTCAATTTTTGCAGATGGAATCAGCCAGGAAAATATAATTTCAGCTAATCTTGAAAACCTTCTTTTCCCCATTGCAGGAGGAATTGAGTTTGAAAAAAAAGAAGGCCTTTCCTATGAAAGTCTTGCCTGGTCTTCCAAAAACTCCATTCTTTACGATCCTTCAATGCTTCAATTTCAAGGAATGGATGCTCTTAAACATAATTTTAATCCCGAAGATAAAAATTACAGCCTTGCACTTAAAGTATCAGGTAAATTTTCAAAAGATAATGAAGCTAAAGGAACCCTTGTTTTAATCTCAGACACTGATTTTTTATTTGATCAATTTTATATGCAAAAACAAAACTTCCTTGGATTTGAAATGGCAAATATGTTCAATGACAATTTAAACTTTTTTCTAAACTGTGTTGAACTCATGTGCGGAGAGCCTGAACTTATAGAAATACGCTCAAGACAATCAACTTCAAGACCTTTTACCAAGGTAAAGGAGTTGGAAGACAAGGCCAAGGAAAAATGGCTTGAAAAGGAAAATATGCTGGCAAATAAGGCCGAGCAAACAAAAGCAAAACTTGAAGCTCTCCAGTCACAGAGAATTGAAGGTCAAAATCTTGTTTTAAGTAAAGAGCAGGAAGATGAAATAAAAAAATTCAGGGAAGAAAAAAAGCAAATAGATAAAGAACTTAAAAAAGTAAGAAGACAGCTTAGAGCAGATATTGAAAGCCTTGGAACTAAAATAAAAATGCTCAATATTTTTCTGATGCCCTCAATTATTGCCTTAATTGGAATAATCAGCGGAATTAGAAGAAAAAGAAAAAATATGTAATCACAGGAGTTTTTAAATGAATAAAAATATAATTGTTCTTGCTTTTGTTTTTCTTGTTCTTATTTCAGGATTGATTTTTAAGACTTTAAATTATGATAAATCAGATAATAAAGAACTTCTTTTTCCTTCTTATGAAGTTTTAGCTAAAACCAGTGAAATTGAAATTAAAAATAATAGTAAAAAAGTTATTCTTAAATTATTGGAAAACAAATGGAAGGTTAAAAACAAAGATAATTTTGATGCAGATTTTGAAAAAGTCAGCGATTTGATAGAAAAACTTCAATCAATAAACTCTATCCATTCTTTTGCAAAAACTCAAAATCTTTTAAAAGATCTTGAGCTTGATCCTGAAGATAAAACAAAAAAACCAACAATTGTTAATTTTAAAGATAAAAATAATAATATAATTTTTCAGGGATTTTATGGAAAAGAACGGGAAAAAGGAGGAAGTTATTTTTTAATTTCTGGAAACAAAAAAATTCATCTTTCTAAAAACACTATTTTTATAGATCCCCACCCAAAAACCTGGGTTTTAAATGATCTTATAAATATAAACGACGAAGAAATTACCAAAGTTGTTGTTTTTGATTCTAAATCAAAAAAAGTTCTTGAAATAAAAAACCTGGAAGAAGAATTTGAGGTTGTTTATCCTGAAAATATAAAAGATTTTGACAAATGGAAAATAAAAGATTTTTTCAATTTCCCCCAAAGCCTTGATTTCAATGATATAGAAAAAGAAAAAACAAATGAAAAAGAAATATTCAGGTTTGAATTTTATCTTGAAACCAGCGGAAAAATAATCATATCTGTTTTGGACAAAGACAAAAAACTAATTTCAATTTATACAGATGAAACAAAAGATTCAAAATTAAACTATGATACAAAAAAGAATAACTATGTTTTTTCTATTTTGGACTATGATTTTAATATGCTTTTGTTTTCACCTGAAGATTTAATTACTGAAGACTGATTTTACTACCCGGCTTCCAGGTTAAAACGGAAGCCGGGATAATAAAATCAATCAACTTCTTTTCTGCACAAAACTATAAATCCATCTTCTTTTTTTGAATACACAACTCCTGATTTACAATCAGCACAAAGTTCTTTAAGTTTTTCAATTCCAGAAACAGTGATCATACTGTTACTTTGAATGTATTCACTTATTAAAACACAATCTTGAAAATCTATTCCATAATCACTGGCAAAGGGTAAAAGAGCATCTTCAAGAGTTGGGGTGTTTTTAATCAAATCATCTATTTTTTTATGAGTTACCCTGAAAAGTTCCATTTCAGGGGCATTTTCCAAAGTTTCTCTAAAACTTAGATTTTGATTATTATCAGATTTAGTGGTTTTAGCTTTTCTTGACTTTAGAAGACTAAACAAAGCTATGATTAAAATAAAAACTAAAGTCCCAAGTCCACCATAATAATAAATCTGCTTCTTTTTTTCTTTATTTAATTTTTCCTGAAGTTCAGCTTGAAAACTTTCCTCTTCTTTTTTTATTTCCGCCTTAAAATCAAGAACAAAGCTGTGATTGGGGAAAAACCCATCAAAACTATCCAGGGCTTTTATATATTTAAAAGACTTTAAATTGTTTTTAAATTGTTCATAGTTTTCAGATTGATTAAAAAGAGCATAGATTGCCTGTTTTTTTGTGTAATTTTTGTTTTCTAAATCTTTTTCATTTTCAAAAAAATTATAGATTTCATCTAGCTTTTCAAGATCTTCACTAACCTGAACCAGAGCAAAATTTTGAATTGTTTTATTATAATTATTGTTTTCAGCTATTTCTTTTACAAATTCTTTTTCTGAAAAAATTAAAACTTTTTTCCAAAACTTGTATTTAACAATTTTATCAAAATTGTTTTTAGTAAACTCATTAAAATCCAAATATTTTAAAAGACTTTTTTCTATTTTTTCAATAAAGTCTTGTTTTTCATCTTCCTGAACCAAATTTTCAAGTTGTGAAAAGTTAAATTCAAATGTATTTTTATCATGACTTAAATCCCGGGCTGATAAAAAAGAAAATGGAATTATACAAAAGCAAATCAAAAACAAAAATTTTTGCATTATACACCTTTTTAAAAATTAATTGTCACCAAATCTGAAAATCAATTCAGTCCTGTTTATAAACCAGGCTAAGACTGAAAACCAGTAATATTTTAGGTAAAATCACAAAACTTAAAACCTTTTAAATTTATTAAATCAAATTTAACTTCATTAACCAGGATTTAATAAGCCTAATAAGATTTATAAAACCCTATTTGAGCTTGACACTCTAGATGTCTGGGGATATTTTTAATTTAATCAAAGAAAAGAGGACAAAAAATGAAGTATACAGACTGCATTGCATTTCTTCTGGCAAAAGCAAACCAGAAATCCCAGAATTTTTTAAAAAAAAAGCTTCAGCCTTATGGGCTTACAGCTGTTCAGCACCTTATTCTTGAAGTTGTTGTTGAATATGAAGGACTTACTCCCGGAGAAATAAGCAAAAGACTTGTGTCAGATAATGCAACGGTTTCAGGAGTTCTTGAAAGAATGGAAGAACATGGATGGATAAGAAGAACAAGCGACCCCAGCGACAAACGTGTTTCAAGAATTTTCCCTGGAAAAAAAGTTGATGAGCTTAAAGAGGAAATTCTTCTTGAAAGGGAAAAAGCAAATGAAGAATTATTAAAAAACTATTCTTTGGACGAAAGGGTTCTTTTAAAAAACATGCTCAATAAATTTTTAAAAACTGGATAAACTTTTTTTAAAACTAAGAGATTAAAAGCTTGTTAAGAATTTTTCCAAGGTCTGAAATAAAAAACGGCTTTTTTATAAACCGATTTAGGCCTTGCTCTTTTAGTTCAATCAAATCTTCTTCTTTTGAAAATCCGGAACTTAAAATTATTTTTGCATCGGGATTAAACTCTCTTATTGCATAAAAACATTCTTTTCCGTTCATCTCAGGCATGACCATATCAAGAATAACCAGATCTATTTTATCATGATTATTTTTATAAATTTCGTATCCATGTTTTCCATTTTCTGCTTCAAAAACATCAAAACCTATTTCTGAAAGCATTGTGCTCACAATAGTCCTGACAATTTCTTCATCTTCAACCAGAAGAATGGTTCCGCTTCTTTTCAAAAGTTCAGTTGGTTCATTGTTTTTATCAGAATTTAAATGAGGAGATTCAATAATTGGAAGATAAATATGAAAAATTGTTCCGGTATTTTCCTCACTGTAAAAATTAATAATTCCTTTATGTTCGGATATTATTCCATAGGAAGTGACAAGACCTAATCCCGAACCTTGTTTTTCGTTTTTTGTTGTAAAAAAAGGTTCAAAAATCTTTGCCCTGTATTCCTGAGGAATACCCTCGCCCTGGTCTGAAACACTTATAAGTGCATAATACCCAGGTGAAAATTCTCCTGGAATTACTTTAAAATAATTTTCATCAAGATATAAAACCCTAGTTTCAAAAACAAGCTGGCCCCCGTTTTTCATTGAAAACCCTGAGTTTATTCCAAGATTCATAAAAACATTTTGCAATTGGGATAAACTTCCATTGACTATAATTTCATCTTTTTCTTTTTCAAAACTTATCCTGATTTTTCTATCAAGAGTATATTTTAAAATATCAATTGTATTTTCAACAGCCTCATTAATATTAACAGGTGAAAAAACAAGATCGGATTTTCTTCCAAAGGATAAAAGTTTGGCATTCAATTCTGAGGTTCTTTGGGCAGCCTTTTTTATAATTTCAATATACCTGGAAAAGTCTTCAGGGGTTTTAGCTTTCTCCAAAAGCTCAACTCCCCCAAAAATTCCTGAAAGCATATTGTTATAATCATGGGCAATGCCGCCTGTAAGCTGACCTATGGCTTCCATTTTTTCAGAATGCCTTAGTCTTTCCTTTAAAAAATACTGTTCTGTAACATCCCTGAAAACAAGGACTGACCCAATAATATCAGAATTTTGATCTTTGATTGGAGAGGCTGAATCTGAAATATAATATTCCCTTCCATCTTTTGAATAAAGAATGGGTGAGTTTTTCAGTTCAACGCTTTTTCCTGTATTAACTGCTGAATAAACAGGATTTTCTGCTTTTTTAGATGTGATTGAATCTTTTATATTAAAAACCAAATCAATTTTATGGCCAAGAGCTTCTTCTAATTTCCATCCAGTCATTTCCTCAGCTACTGGATTCATTTTTGTAATCTTAAATTCCATATCAACAGCTATAACTCCATCTCCTATGGAATTAAGAGTTATTCTTAAATCCTCTTCACTTTTTCTTAATTTTTCCTCACTTGTTATTCTCTCTGTTATATCCCTGATATAGGTCTGAAGCCTTCCATCCCCGACTTTTTTTGAATTCATCTCAATATAAATCAAAGAGCCGTTTTTTGTTTTAATTATTCTCTGGGATAAAATAGACTCGCCCTTAAGAATAGAACTATAATCAAGCGGCTTTTTTTCAAGGTTTTTATCTAAAAAAAGAAAAGAAATTTCTTTTCCAAGAAGTTCTTCTTTCAAATATCCAGTCATTTTGCAAATACTTGGATTTGCATCTATGATTATCCCTTTTTCATTTCCAACCAAAATACCGTCTGCTGCCTGCTCAAAAATAAAAAGGTATTTGTTTAAACTTTCCTTAACTTTTTTTTCAGACTCTACCCTTTCACTGATATCTTCAATTATTCCAACTCCACCGTTTATATCTCCAGAAATGGTGATTATAGGTGCAAAAAGAATTCTTACAGGCCTGACATTACTTGATGTCTCAGCTGAATAAACTATTTCAAGCCTTGAAACTAATTGTTTTTCAAGTGAGTTTTTCACAGCCCATAAAATTCTATTATCTTTAAGAGCCAACATATCAAGACCTAACAAAACTTCTTTGCTGCTTCCAACTGTTTCAACAAAGCTATTATTTATTTTAGTTATAATTCCATTATTATCATAATGAAGAATTCCAAGGGGAGAGTTTTCAAATATAAGCTTATATGTGTTTTCACTTTGTCTTAACTTTTGCTGAACCTTTATCTTATCAGTTACATCAGAACCTGCACCATAAACATAATTTTTATGAACCTGTGCCTTCCATTCAATATATTTATATGTTCCATCTTTAGCTAGATACCTATTAGTGAAGTTTAATAATTTCCCCTCGATTCTAAGCTTTTCCATTGCATCAACAGTTTTTTCCTTATCCTGGCTATGAACAAAATTAAGGTAGTTGGTATTTACAAAATCTTTTTCATTAAATTGCAAAGTTTTTTCCCAGGCTTTATTTACCTTTAAAATTTTTCCTTCAAAATCTGAAATACACAAAAGATCTAAAGAGACATCAAAAAAAGGTATGACTTCATAACAGATCTTGTTTTTAGACGGAAACAAGAGTTTGAATTTACTTAAAATGGACTTCAATTACTTCTCCTCACTATTTATTTTTAAATATAGCTTGGAACAAAAATTTTACTTTTTTATCCATCTTTACTTTATTTTTAATTTAATTCCTAAAATGCTTCAGATATGACAACAGACTAAATTATTCACCTAAAGTTGCGAACATCCAAGTTAATAATATGCACGAGATAAGATTAAAAAACAACCCTGGTTCAAATTTTAATTAAACAACAAACCAATAAAACATCCGCCTTCATTCCCAAATCCCTCGCTGGAATACTCTTTATTTTTTTCCTGATTATCTTTTTCAGTAAAACTTATAACAAGTCCGTCAAGAGAACATACTCCGTCAAGATCAAATCCTGCACTGCCATGGGTAGGATATGGATCATAGACTGGATTTCCCCTTGAATCCTTAATTCTTCCATCACCAATTATATCTTTTATTTTGATATATTTTATTTCATCTAAATCGACAACGCCTGATAAAATAAAAGGTTTTTCTTTTAATTCTTCAAGATCAAAACAAGTTCCATATCCTTTCCTGTATTTACCTGCAAAATTTTTAATATTTTCAGGATTTATTGTTCCATAGCCTGAAACAAGTTTGGGTGTATTGGAAAAAGTATCAAACCCAATAAAATCATCCCCATTTGTTGATACAAAAACCTCTGCAAGCTCAAGAAAACCATCTGAAAAGGAATTTTCAAATACAGCAAAATCAAAACCTTCCTTATTTTTGATTGGTTCATTAAAAATAAGGGTTATTTCTCCGCCTTCTCCAAGGGATACCACATCATAACTATTCCCTGAAGCTGGACCAATGGCTTTTGAAGTATCTGTCCAAATATCATTTAAATTATCACCTGGTAAATAATCACGATAACCACTTGCCCAGTTTAAAATTTTGGGATCTCCAAGTTTTACAGCAAGTGAACCAGGCTTTTCAGCTGCGGGGGCAAACTCACCTGCAAAAGCAAAAGAAAAACATGATAAAAAAATTAGGAAAAACAATAAAACTCTATTCATTTAAAACTCCAGTTTAATTCCAGATATAAAATTTCTTTCAGCCATGGGGTAACAAGAATTTTCATAGGCTGAAGTAAAATATTTTTCATTGAAAATATTTTTTACTTTTACAAAAACTGATAAATTTTTAATTTTATATCTTAAAGAAAGGTCTGTTGTATTGTATGAGGGAATTTCTTCCAAATCTCCCCTTAAATCAGAGCCTTGGTTTTTTGAGGCAAAATATGAATAATCAAGGGTAGCAAAAAAATTTTCAAAGGGCTCATATTCAATAAAGGCAAAGTAATTAAAGTCAGATACAAGGGGAATTTCTTCTCCTGAATCTTCAAACTCTGCACTGATTAAACTTATTCCTGTAGAAGCATAAAGTTTAGTTGATAAATTAAATTTTAAATTTAAATCAATTCCTTTTCTTATGGTAGAATCTCCATAATTTTTATTAAATCTTCCTCCGCTTTTATCTTCTCCATAATAAATTTCATCATTTGTTTTCAAATAAAAAAAGGAAGCTTCTGCTCTGAAAAAATAAGAAGGAAAAAACCTTAATCCTGTTTCATAATTAAATGATTTTTGGGGTCTTAAACTTCCCGAAGAAAACCCAAGCTCATCTATATTTGGATTTCTAAAAGACTTTGAAAACAAGGCAAACAATTCCAAAGGTAAATCAAAAGGTAAATAGGTTATTCCAAATTCTGCAGCATTATTATTATAATCTTCTTTTAAAAGATCTCCTTTAATTCCTCTTCCATTTTTAAGCTCATCATTACGAAATTTTGAGCTTGAAGAAGAATATCTAAATCCCAAATTAAGTTTAAATTTTTCTTTTTTTAAAAACCCAGCCAAATAAATATCCTTTGAATCAAGCTGCCCATTTTTTCTTTCATTTTGAACTTGGGATCTTCTTATATAATCATCAAAAAACCAGTCAAAACCTGAAACCAAAGAAAAATCACCCTTGTCAAAATTATAAGAAATTCTTAAATCCTTGGAAACAGATGAAATTGAGTCAGTCTGATCTTGTATTTCAATAAGGGGAGAATATCCCATTAAATAGTCATTATCTTTATAGGAATATCCCCTTGAGATGTTTACACTTCCGTACTTATAAAAATCTTTTGTAAGCCCAAATCCTATTTTTTTTCTATGGGTTGAACCATTATCAAAGGGAAAATTGGTTTTTTTTCTTTGATTTTCATCATCTGAATTATCTATTGAAACAGCTCCTGGAAGACCGTATTTATCTTTTAAAACAAAACCAGTTAAATTAAACTTCATTGAATCTAAGTAGTTATTTTCATATTTAACCAAAGCATTGGATTTTTCATAAAAACCATTATCCCTATAACCATCTGTGTCATAAAAAACTGAGCTTAAAGACAAAGCCTGAACTTTATCTTTGTGTGAAAGAAAAAGGGATTTTTCAGATGTATTATAAGAGCCATAATTAAAATTAAAAACAGCTTGATCTTTTTGGGGTTCAATTGTTTTTATTTTAATCACGCCGGAAACAGCACCGCCTCCATTTAAAACTCCTCCGCTTCCCCTTATAATTTCAACAGACTCTATAAGATGGGCAGGAATATCATTTAAATCAGCCCCTGCCATATCTGAAGAATTGATTATTTCTCCATCCACTAAAATTAAAACATTGGAACCTGAAGCTTCACCCATTCCCCGTAAATCAATAACAGAAAATTTTTCTGAGCCTGAATCAGATCTTATGGAAATTGAGTTTTCCTTTTCAAGAAGATTAAAAAGAGAAACATATCCCCTTCTTTCAATTTCTTCCCTTGTAATTATGGTATTAAGACCTGATTTTTTATCAGACTCAAATAAAGCCTTTTCCTCAACAATAATTTCGTCAAGAAAAAGGCTGGGAACCTTGGCAAAGCAAATTAAAGGGAAAAATAAAATTAAATTAAAAATTAAAAGTTTAATCTTCATTTTTCTCTCTTTTTATGGATACAAAAAGTAAAAACAATGAAACAAAAGCAAAAAAGAAAATATTTTTTTTATTTAATTCACCGGGAATTTCCAGCCCTGAAATAAAACATGATATAAAATTATCACTATCTGAACTCGAAGAAACTTTCCCGTTTAAATTATCCATTGCAAAATATCCGGGTGTATTCATTCCAAAATCACCTTCATCTGATGAAGAAAGTGAAAACTTAAGCTTTTTAACCTTTCCAAGGGAAGACAAATCAACCCATTCCCAATCATCAACAATATAGTCTTTTGAATTATCAGCAAATCTGTAATCAGCAAGATAAAAATGGACTTCACCTGTTTTTGAATTAGAATTATTATAGCCTTCAATAGTAAGTTTGAAAAAATCTGAGTCAGCTCCTGAATCACCTCCAAATCTTTTTGCAAAACCATCACCTTCAAGCATTGAATAATATGCATAAGTTGTATTTGTCACATAAAACCCTGAAATTTCAGATTCTTCATCCAGTAAAATAAAATCTTCACTATTTGGATATGCAATACAATAAACATCACTTTTATCGTAACCATATTTTGTTATTGCACTATACTGATTTTCAAAACTTTTAGTAAAAGTGTCCCTGTGAGATGACCAGGCAAAACCTGTCCATGAAAACATTCCTCCTTCCCAGTCTGTACCTTCATAGGAAAAAGTAAAATCCTGTGATTTGAAATTTTTAACTTCTGTGGACTCAAAATGAATGTCGTCTTCTGTAAAAAAAGATTCAAAAGTACAAACATCCCCTGCAAAACCAGGCTTAAAACCAAATAAAAGTAAACTAATTAAAATAAGTGTAAATTTTTTCATACTTTTCTCCTTATTATTTATAAATATTATTTTTTTTTCATCCTAAACAAAATATACAAAAAAACAGGTGCTCCGCTTATTGAGGTGATAATCCCAACAGGAAGTTCTGCTGGAGCAATTAAAATCCTTGAAAAAATATCACATAAAACTAAAAAACCGCCGCCAAGAAAAGCACTTCCCAAAATTACGGTTTTCATTTCATTTCCTGAAATACTTTTTACAATGTGTGGAATTATTAACCCCACAAAGCCAACAGGACCAGCTATCCAAACAACTCCAGCAGTTATTAAACCTGTGGCAAAATAAATAATTCTTCTTATTTTTACTGGGTTTATTCCCCTTGAAACTGCTAAATTTACATCAAAGCCCATTATATTTAATTCTTCAGCTTTGAAAAAAACCAATAAAATCCCTGAAAAACAAATTAAAAAAAGCCAGATTAAATTGTCATATCCAATAACATCAAGGTTTCCCATAAACCATCGTTCAACAGCTACAAGCTTATTTGGAGAAGCAAAATACTTTAAAAACATAATTAAAGAAGCTGATAAAATATTTAAACTTACACCTGCAAGGATTGTGGAATCGGAATCTGACTTAAATGCCCTAAAGGAAAAATCAATTATAAAAACAGCTAAAAGAGCTCCGGTTAAAGATGCTATCCCAGAAGGTATAAGCCCGTTTAAAACAATAATTGAAAAACTCAAAAAAAGTGAACTTATCCCCGAAATACCAAGGACATAGGGTTCTGCAAGAGGGTTTTTTAAAACAACCTGAAGACAGGCTCCTGTAACTCCAAGCCCTGCTCCGCATAAAAGCCCTGTTATAATTCTAGGAATTCTTTGATAAAAAAGAATTAGAAAATCAGCTCCTTCAGGGTTTGTTATTATTTCTTTTAATGAAATTTCTGAAGAGCCAAAAAAAGGTGAAGTTAATCCTGATAAAAGAAATATGCCAAAATAAAATAAAAGATGGGTTTTGTTTTTTAAAGGAGTCATTAAATTATTTCTCCTTTTGTTTTAGGAAGAACTATTTTCATATTATTGATTTGAGGATTATCAATAATGGAGATATTTTCTCCATAGGCTTTTTTAAGGTATTTTTCTTTTATTACCTGGGCTGGAGTTCCTTTTTTAAGAATTTTTCCCTTTTCAAAAAGAATTATATGATCTGAAAAAAAAGATGCCAGATTAATATTGTGGGTTGCAACAACAACACCCCTGCCCTGATTTTTTAGATTTTTTAAAAGGGAAAAAATTTCTGCCTGTCCAGAAATATCAAGACTTGATGAAGGTTCATCAAGAAGAAGAAAATCAGTTTCCTGGGCAATTACTGATGCAATTAAAACCCGTTTTTTTTCACCTCCTGAAAGTGAAGAAAAATAGCGATTTTTAAATTCAAGAGCCCCTGCTTCTTTTAAAGATAAAAGAACAATTTCTTTTTCTTTTTTAAAACTATAATCTTTTTTATTTTGATGGGGATATCTTCCCATCATAACAATATCAAAAACTTTATAATTTTCTCCCCTATCGCACTCCTGGGGAAGAAGTGCACAAAACTTTGCAAAATCAAGTCTTTTTATATTTTTTATATTTTTTTTATAAAGAGAAATTTCACCTTTAAAGTTTTTTTCATGACCTGACAAAAGCTTTAAAAAAGTTGATTTCCCACTCCCGTTTGGCCCTATTATTGATACAAACTTGTTTTTTTCAATAATAATTTCTTCTGCATTGAAAAAAAAATTGTGGCCTTTATAAAAAAATTCTAAATTTTTTATATAAAATCCATTATTCATGGGGTGCTCTTAATAATATTTTTAAAAAGATTTCCTATTTTAACAATCCCAGGTCCTGGAATAAGAAGTCTTTTATCTGTTAAAATATGAATGTTTTCATCTTTAATAAAGTTTTTAGGGAAAAGTTGTTTCCACATTTGTTTTATTTCCTGTGTTTTTTCAGGAGTTAGATTTTCCCCTGGAAGAAGGTCTATAATTATTTCAGGTCTTCGTTTTAAAATCTCTTCCTTTGAAACAATTAAATAATTTTTGTTTATATCCAAAAAAATATTGTTACCTCCTGAAAGGTGTAAAATTTCAGATAAAAAGCTTTTATTTCCAGTTGTTGAAATCTGCCTTGGAGAATTGCTTAATCGTCCAACGCATAAAAATACTTTTTTAAATTTTATATCTTTTTCAAGCTTTAAATTATATTTTATTTTCTCAATAAGTTCAAAGGCCTCACTTTCACAGGAAAGTTTTTCCCCTATTTTTAAAATCCCTGAATATATTGTTTCAAGGCTGTCCATATTTACCCTTAACAATTCTATTTCATATTTATTGGCAAACTTTTCCATGGTTTTAAATTCTCCCTGAACAAGAATAAGGTCAGGAGAAAGCTTTAAAATTTTTTCAAATGAGGGATTTAAAAATCCTCCAACTATAGTTTTTTCAAGTGCTTCTTTGGGATAATCAGTAAAAAGAGGAACTCCGCAAACTAAATCTCCTTTTTTTAAAGCATAAACAACTTCTACCAAATTAGGAGCCATGGGAAGAATTCTTTCAAAGGAAAAAGCAGTAGAAGTAGTTAATATAATTAAACAAATAATAAAAAATTTTTTCATCTCACCCCCAAACAAAAAACCCTGGATCTATAAATAGATCCAGGGTACCGTTTTTACCCAGATTATTTTTAAAGCTATTTAAAATCTTTGTCCTGTTCCACGAGAACAAAAAATAAAATTTATATTCATTTAAAGGCAGGTCTTCTGACTCCCGAATCTGGCAAAATTTTACGCCTTCCCAAATATTTCAGTGGCATTTTGTAAAATCTCTTTTCGGTTACAGCGGCGGGCCCGTCCCTGACTTTCACAGGAGTTCCCTTTTAAGTGCCTGAAGCACACCCCAAACTTAAATTTTATAAAAAATTAACCAACGAAGTGTCAATATCTTTAAAATTATAAAATGTCAAACAAATGAAATTGCAAACCCACATAAAACAGGAACATAAAGATTATCATTTATTTCAAACTCAAAAAATTTCAATGTATAAATTTCAAGTAAAGCTATGATAAATGCAATTTTAACACTTGATTTTAAAGAAAAAAAGCCTCCAAAATTTTCCATTACAAATGGAAATAAAGGATAGAGAAAATATAAAAGTATAAATGCAGTTAAAAAACAGGCCAAACTTCCCTCAAGTGATTTACCTCTTATTTTTATTTTCCCAAACTCTATTCCCACCAAAGCTGCAACAGCATCAGATATAATAAATGAAAAAAGTGAAATAAAAGCAATTTCAGATCTGTTTACAAAAAAAAGGGAACATAAAAAACCCGAGCCAATTATATAGGTTGAGCCTGTAATTGAAAATTCTTCCTTTTTTCTCATCATTGAGCCAAAAAACTTTAAAAAACATTTCTGAATCTGGCTGAATTTAAATCTTAAAATTTCTATAATTAATGATAAAAGAAAAATTACTCCAAGCACAAAGGCTGGAAACCATTTTGAAAGATTAAAAACAATTGGTAAATAAAAAATCCCAAGGGGCATTAAAAGGGCAAATAAGTGAAGCAATTTTCTTGATATTTCTTCTTTTCTAAGTTTCATAAGCTTCCCTTTTTCTAAAAATTACAGTTTATACCTTTTATTATAATTAATAAAACATATATATGCAAAACTTAACCCTGGACAAATTCTCAAATGGAGAGTATATTAATTAAGTTATAAAATTAGTTAGTTTTAATTTGAAAAATCTAGGCAATTTATTTCAGGAGGTGAGATTTTGGGCAGCGTAATCAAAAAAAGACGTAAAAAAATGAGCAAACATAAACATAGAAAACAACTTGCTCGTACACGCCATCAACGTAAGAAATAAGAAGGCGGTATAAAAAAGTTTAAAAGCTTTGTTTTTTACGAAGCTTTTTTTATTTTGAAAATCAAGTAAAAAATTTTTAAATAAAAAAATGCCGGTTCAATTTAAAAACCGGCATTTTTATTTTTAATTTATCTAAACAAATATTTTGGATTTATCTCTTACTTATTTACACCTTTAAGATATTTTAAAAAGTCTGAGTTTGTTGAAAAAACAAACTTTGTATCACCTTGAGCAAGCTTGTCTTTATAAATATCAAGACTTTCTGTAAATGAGTAAAATTCAGGATCAAGACCATAAGCCTTGGCAAATATTTTGGTTACTTCAGCATCTGCCTCACCTTTAAGTGCCTGTGCTTTTTGATAGGCTTCAGAAGTAATTCTTTTAAGTTCCTTTTCCTTTTTACCCATTATTTCAGCAGACTTACCACGACCTTCAGATCTGAACTTCTCAGCTATCTGATTTCTTTCTGCAATCATTCTTTTGTAAACAGAAGTTCTAACGTCACTTACATAGTTAATTCTTTTAAATTGTACCTCAACAAGTTCTATTCCAAACTCATCAAGTTTTGGTTGCGCACTTATGAGAATTAATTCCTCTATTTTTTTTCTACCTGTCTTTATTTCAAAAGAAGACTTTCTTTCAGAACCTGTATCTAAATCAAGTTCTCTATTGGTCCATCTTACTGTTTCAACAAGGGGATTTGAGGTAACTGCGTTTCTAACTGCAGCATCAAGAATATCATCAAGCCTTGAAATAGCTGCCTGTCTTGTTCCCACACTCTGATAGTATTTTACAGGATCACTGATTTTCCAAAATGCAAAACTGTCTACCCAAATATAGGTTTTGTCTTCAGTTGGAATCTGACCTTTATCTCCATTCCAATGCTGAAGATTTTTTTTGAAAAACATTGCTTTTTGTACAAAAGGAAGCTTAAATTTAAGTCCTGGCTCATAAATTGTTTCGCCAATAACCCTACCAAACTGGGTTATTACCACCTGCTCTGTTTCATCTACGATATAAGCAGAATTATACCCGAGAAATCCTGCCACAAAAATTATAATAAACATTGCCGCTGTAATGAAATTTTTCTTCATCAGTTTACACTCCATAAATTATTTATTGGAACTGCCCAAATTCAAAAAGGGAAGAATGTTTCCTTGATCTTCGTCAATTATATATTTTTCCCGCATTTTTGGAATAAGCTCATTTAGCATTTCAAGATAAAGTCTTCTTTTAGTTATATCCTTGGCATCTTTGTATTCTGCATAAATAGATGTAAATCTCTGAGCATCACCCTTTGCTCTGTTTATTCTATTCAAAGAATAACCTTCAGCCTGTCTTATTTCTCTTTCAGCTTCACCTATTGCAGTAGGAATTGCTTTGTTATAATCTTTCTGAGCATTATAAATCATTTCTTCCTTTTCCTGGGTTGCCTGGTTAACCTGGTTAAAAGAAGGCTGAACAGGTTCTGGAACGTTTGTTCTTTTCATTTCTATTGTTACAATATCAATTCCTGAGTCGGCACCATCAAGAGCTTGCTGAAGATTTTCCATTGCCTGGATAGCAATTTCCTCACGCTTTGAAATTACTTCGTTTATACTTCTGTCTCCAACAACAAGCCTCATTGTACTTTCAGAAAGATCCCTTAAAACCTGTCTTGCATCATGAATTTTAAAAAGATATTTATAAGGATCTTTTACCCTAAACTGAACAATCCAGGGAACAAGGGCAACATTAAGGTCTCCTGTGAGCATGAGAGAAACATTATCTATATCACTTCCATCCTGACTGGAGATTATGCTACTTGTCTGCCCTGTACTAAGTGTTGTAAACCCAAATTCCTCCTTGAATACCCTTTTAATCTTAACTTTTACTACTTTTTCAACTCCTGCTGGAAGCTTGAAGTTAAGACCTGGATAAACAGTTCTGTCATATTGTCCAAATCTTTGAACAATACCTACTTCAGAAGTATCAATTGTAAAAAACATGCTTTTACCAAAGATAAGAAGAAAAACAACAATTACTGCCAGAATAACTCCTCCTGACATTTTTTTTCCTTTAAAGAAATTTACAAAATCATCCATTGGAGGAAGTCCACTTCCTCCTCCGCCCGGACCCTGACTATAATTCTGTTGTTTTTTTTGCTGTTCTCTCAGCTTGTCCCAATCCCAGTTCATTTTTATAACCACCTTTTTTAAAAAATTAGTTTTTAATTATATAATACAGACTTGAACCTTTAACCTGAAAAAGATATGTAAACAATTAAAATAAAATATTGGTCTAGATTAAGTCAAGAACAAAAGGTTTTAAATTTATGAAAAATTTTAAGAAAAGAGCTAAAAACAAAAGATTTTCACATATTAAGTCCCTGATTGAAAATCTTGTAGACCCCATTGTTTTTGATGATAATGCTTTTAAGGAAATCACCGGTATTTGGCCGTCTTTTGAAGATTGGATAAGCTTGAACTCCACTCCCATTTCCTTAAGAAACGGGACTTTAAATGTAAAAGTACCTGGCTCTGCATTTATTCAGGAGCTTCAATTCTCCAAAGATCAAATTATATCTCATTTAAACAGCCATCTTAAAGAAGATAAGATAAAAGATATAAAGTTCAAGCAATAATAATGAATAATCTGACTAAAACTTATTTTTTCGATGATTCAATAACCATTTATCAAAATATTAATGGATACAGATTCTCCCTGGATCCTATTCTTCTTTCATCCCAGGTTCCCCAAAAGAAAACGATAAAATCATTGATATTGGAACAGGTTGTGGAATAATTCCAATTTCAATTGCCTATAAAAACAAAAATACAAACCTTGAAATCTATGGGATAGAGCTCCAAAATTCATTGGCAGATTTAGCAAGAAAAAATATTAAAGAAAATAAGCTTGATAATAAAATTTCAATTTTAAATAAAGATTTTACAAAAATTTCCCAAAGCAATACCAAAGGTCCCTGCGATATTGCAATTTCAAATCCTCCCTACCAAAAACCAGGTGCTGGAAGAATTAATCCAATGTCTGAAAAAGCAATTGCCCGCCATGAAATTAAACTAACCCTTCAAACCCTTCTTGAAAAAACCAAATCTATTTTAAAAAACAAAGGAAAGTTTTTTATAATCTACCCTGCAAGAAGGGCTTCAGAGCTGATTTATGAAATGGAAAAAATTAAAATAACTCCAAAAAAACTAAGGTTTGTTCATTCTTTTGAAAAAACAGATGCTGTGATGGTTATTTGTCAGGGAGTTTCAAATTCAGGCTCTGGGGTTAAAATTCTGCCTCCTTTATATATTTATAAAAGCAGGGGGATTTATACAAATGAAGTTTTAAAAATGCTTAAATAAATTTTTACAAAGATTTTATCTTTCTAACTAAACACCAACTCCTGTCTAAATTTATTCACAAATTTGCTAAAATACTTTATATATATAAAGCAAGTTTATTTAACACTGATTTTTGTTTATTCTTGATTAAACTTTTTCAGACTCAAAAAAAAGGGGGGATCCATGAGAAAATTATTTTTTACAGTTTTTTTGGCTTTAGTTTTATCTTCAACTTGTTATTCAGCAAGTCCTTCTATTATGTATCGTCCAGGAGAGCACACTGGGCATGGAGAACCTTATCTTGAAGAAGATGGAGACAGAGCAACCGAAGTTCAGAATATAAGAGCAGCAGACAAAACAACATCTGCTCTTATAGGTACATCTGAAAATATAGTTTTCAGAGACAGCTTAGGAAAAGAACAGCTTCCAGACCAGCATACTTTATCAATTGGTGCTGAAGCAGCTATTTCAAAAAGCGTAAAAACTTATAATATTCCTCTTTCATACGGTCTTCCTGTAAATTTTTTAAAAGCTGACAGGGAATATCTTAATTTTTCATTAAAAGTCCCCTATACAAGCCGTGAAATTGGCAATCTGAACGACAGCGGACTTGGAGATATAAAACTAAGTGCAGATTATCTTACAAAATTTGACAATCTTCTTATTAATAGTGTTTTTCTTATAAAATTTGCCTCAGGAGATTATGACGACGCTGATGTTCCACTTGGCACAGGCTCAACAGACTATGGACTTTCAGTCAATGCCAAAATGTATTTTGACAGATTTTCAATAAAAGGGGGATTGGGCTATGTTCTTACAGGAAACTATTCGAAGAAAGATGAAAAAATAAAATACGGTGATGAATATATAATCTCAGCAGGCGGTGAATATAATATTACAGATTATATCTTTGCAGGAGGGGAATTTATTTATAATGCTCACAAGGAGGATGAATATTCGGATCCTTGGTTCAAAAGTAAGTACTCAGGCTTAAATACCTTTGATTTTATCCCATCATTTACCTATCTTTTAAAAAAATATAATCTTGGAATAACAGCCAAGGTTGTAATTCCGGTTTCAGATTCTTGGAACGGAGGAGACGGGCCTGATCCAAAAGATCCAGACAGAGACCTTGAGTTTAAATTCCAGCTTTCAAGACCGTTTTAATATACACTTGGCCGGAACTCCTGGGTCCGGCCATTTTTTAACTTTAAACTTTCCTCAAAACTGATTATAACTCCAAAAAATCTAAATAAAAAAACAACCTTAATTTAAAATTAAATTGTCCGGGGAGAAATTGGTTTGAAAATTATTACAATCACAAGTGGAAAAGGCGGAGTAGGCAAAACAAATATTGCTATAAATCTTGCAATTTCACTGGCTGAAAAAGGATATAAAACCTGCCTTTTTGATGCTGACACGGGACTTTCCAATGTAAATATTTCAATGGGAGTTGTTGGGGATCATACTCTTGAAGATGTAATCTCAGGATCAAAGCTTTTAAAAGAAATTATAATAAAAAACTGGAACAAAATTGACATTATTCCTGGAAGCTCTGGAGTTGAACAATTTGAAACACTTAAAGGAAAAGGGCTTGCCAATATTCTTGGACAATTTTCCAGTCTTGATGAATATGACTATATAATAGTTGACACAGGAGCCGGGATTTCCAAAGCAGTTGTTGCTTTCTGCCTTGCTTCTTCAATACTTATTGTTACTATTGTTCCAGATCCAACCTCACTTACAGATGCATTTTCTCTTTTAAAAGTGTTAGAACTCAATGGATTAACAAGTCAGGTTCATCTTGTGACAAACAAAGTAAAATCTGATTATGTGGGAGAAAAGATTTATGATAGATTCAAATCCACAGTAAACAAATATCTAAGCCTTGAACTTGACTATTTAGCATCCATTCCAAAAGATGAAAATATTCCTGAAGCTGTGTTAAGACAATTACCTTTTATTACACTTTTTCCAAACTCTCCAGCATCAAAAAAAATACTTGAAATAACTGATATTATAACTGGAGCCAGGGAAAAACAAATTTCAGCCCAAGACACTTCTTTAGGTTCTTTTATAAAATCATACTCAGGGTTTTGCCAAAGTCCTCTAAAAGTCAAAAACCAAAAAGACGAAACTCAAGGTAAAACCGGACTAAAAAAAGACCTTGTATTAAAAAAAATAGACCTCATGATTAGAAAAAATAATCAAATCAACAAAGAATTAGAAGACCTAAAAAAAATGATTAAAAAAAACCAATGAAAACAATTCAACTTTTAAATTAACTTTATCAGTCTAAATTAAAGTCCAGAGCTAAAAAAATGATTTCAGAAACCTCCAAAACCAAAAAATTTTCTATTCCTTCAGAAAACAGAGTATGTCTTAATTGTGACCTTTTGCAAACTGTCCCAAGACTTAATCCAGGATACAATGCAAGGTGCAAAAGATGTGCTTCTCTTCTTATATCCAGACAAAGCGGAGCTTTAAACAAATCATTGGCTCTAACAACAGCCTCACTTATTCTTTTTTTCCCAGCTGTTATTTATCCTCTGATTACTTTGAAACTATTTGGAGAAACCAAGGCTGGAAGTGTTTTAAGCGGAGCTGTTGAACTCTTAAATTCAGGTTATTTTTTCATTTCTTCCCTTGTATTTATTTTTGCTGTTTTTATTCCCTTTGTAAAACTTTCTACTTTTTTTTATTCTCTTTTGTCTGTGTTTTTAAGAAAAAAACTGCCCTATTGTTTTAAATCATTCAAAATTTATTGTCAGATAAAAACTTTTTCCATGGAAGAAGTTTTTTTAATGGCAACCCTTACAGCACTAACTAAAATGGACTCAATTGCTGACTATTCTATTGAACCGGGTTTTTATTTTTTCATCTGCTTAATAGTTTTATCTGTATCCGCTGTATCTTATATAACTGAATCAGAAATATGGGAAAGGCTTGAAAATATATGAAAAAAACAAATTATAAATCAGGACTTGAAAAAGATATAATTGTATGTCCTGTGTGTCAAAAATCAAACCCTTATTCAAATCCAAATAAGTATAGTTTAAAATGCTCAAGATGCTCAGCAAAAATTAACCCTAGGAAGCCAGACTCTTTCCAAAGAACCTGGGCCTTGTTAATTGCTGCTCTTATTTTTTATATTCCTGCAAATATTTATCCCATAATGACATTTACAGCCCTTGGCCAATCAAGAGAAGATACTATTTTTTCCGGGGTAAGCGGATTTGTTGAGTCAGGATTATGGCATCTTGCTTTAGTTGTATTTACTGCAAGTGTATTTGTTCCCCTTGCTAAAATTTTTGGACTTGTTTTTCTTATACTTTCAATTAAATACAAATGGAAATCTTTTCATAAAGAAAGAACCAAGCTCTATTTTATAGTTGAGTTCATTGGCAAGTGGTCAATGCTTGATGTGTTTCTTATATCTTTGATGACCTCAGTGGTTAAGCTGGGCAATATTGCAGCTGTTAATCCAGGCCCGGGGATAACCTATTTTGCAATTGTGGTTTTATTAACCCTTTTTGCCGCCATGACCTTTGATCCAAGATTTATCTGGGATGATAATTGTAAACAGAAAGACAAATAAATGATGCCTGAAGCAGAAATTAAAAAAACAAAGTTTTCACTTATCTGGCTTATTCCAGTTATAGCTCTTTTTACAGGGCTTTGGATGATTTATGATTATTATTCAGATAAAGGAATAAGTATAACCATTGAATTTAAAAACGGAGGCGGAATTGTTGCTGGTAAAACAGCATTGAAATATTCAGGGATTCAAATAGGCAGGGTTGAAAAGGTAAGCTTAAGCGATGATTTTTCAACTGTGATAGTAAGTGCTTTAATAGAAAAACAATACCTTCATTTTGCAAAAAAAGACTCTTTATTCTGGCTTGTAAAACCAAGGCTTGAAGTAGGTGCTATTTCTGGTGTTGAAACAATATTTACAGGTCAATACATAGCTGTAAGACCGGGAAACGGTGAAAAAAACTTTTCTTTCCAGGCTTTGGAATATCCTCCCCCAAGTGCAGAAAATGCTCCTGGACTTCACCTTATACTCAGATCAAAAATTTTCTCAGGTTTAGTTTCAGGCTCCCCTGTTCTTTATAAAAAAATCAGGGTTGGAAAAGTTGAATCCCATACACTTTCAGAAAAAGGTGATGAAGTTTTTATAAAAATTTTAATAGAACCTGAATATAGCCACCTTGTAAAAAAAGATACAAGATTTTGGAATGTAAGCGGGTTTGAAGTTTCAGGGGATCTTTCAGGAATAAAAATTAAAGCTGACTCCTTTGCTTCAGTTCTTGATGGAGGAATTGCCTTTGAAAACCTGGAATCAGACGAGTTAAACAACATCCCGGCAAAAAACAAAGACGAATTCTATCTCTATGAAACCAAAGAAAAAGCAATGGAAAAAGGTTTTCCAATAAAAATAGAATTTGAAACCGGAGAAGGTCTTATAAAAAGCTCAACTCCCTTAAAATACAAAGGAATAACCATTGGTAAAGTTATTGATATCAATATAAACAAAGAAAATAAAAAAGTAGTTGCCACAGTTCTTGTACATGAAAAAGCAAAAGCTGCAGCAACAGAAAACTCCAAATTCTGGATGGTAAAACCAAGACTTGACCTTAAGGGAATTTCAGGGCTGAGCACTATAATTTCAGGCCAATACATTGAAGTTCAGGCTGGTGGAGGAAAACCTCAAACCGAGTTTAAAGCTTTGAGAGAACCTCCTTTTTTTGTTCCTGATTCACCAGGGCTTCACATAATATTGAAATCAAAATCCAAAGGAGGTTTTTTTAAAGGATCACCTGTGTATACAAAAGGAATTGAAGCAGGAAGAGTTGAAGGATATGAACTTTCAAAAGATGGAGTAAATATAAGTATTTATATTTTTGACAAATACTCAAACCTTGTTTGTTCAAACACAAGATTTTGGAATGATTCCGGAATTAAAATCAGCGGGAATTTATCTGGAATTGATATTCAAACTCAAAGCCTCCAATCCCTTGTTTCAGGCTCGATTGCCTTTGAAACTCCCCTGCCAAAGAAATTAAAAGCCTCCTCAAGCGAAGTATTTAAACTTTATCCCGATAAAAAATCTGCCCTATCAACCCAGTCAGCAATAAGCATTATATTTAAAACAGCAGAGGGACTGAAAAAAGGAAGTACTCCTTTAAAATACAAAGGAATGGAAATAGGAGAAATTACAAATCTTGAATACACAGAAAACATGGAAAAAATCCGTGCTAAAATCACTCTTTTTCCCGATGCCCCGGATATTTCAAAAAAAGGAACTGTGTTTTTTCTTGTAAGTCCAAAAGTAAGCTTAAAAGGAATAAGCGGAATTGAAACAATTCTTTCTGGATCCTATATAAACACCTTTATCGGAAAAGGGGAATTTCAAGACGAATTTGAAGCCCTTGAGCACCCTCCTCTATTTCACCCCGACATGAAAGGTCAATCCATCACTCTTAACACAGGAAAAAACAACTTTTTAAAGCCGGGAACTCCTGTATTTTATTCAAGTATTGAAGCAGGCATTGTAAAAACTGTAAATATTTCCAAAAACAAAGAAGAAGTCCAAATGGAGGTATTGATTTATGATGAATTTAAAAATCTTATTTCTTCAAAAACAAGATTTTTTAATATTTCAGGAATAGATATAAAAGCAGACCTTTTTAACTTAGAAATTAGCACTAAATCCCTTTCATCAATTATTTCAGGAGGAATTGGGTTTGAAAACATTGAAGACAACTCCATAAAAACAGAAAAATCAAATTTCAACCTCTATGACTCCAAAAACAAAGCAATGGCAAAAGGTTTTTTTGTAAGCCTGATTTTTGAAAATGTTGAGGGGATAAAAGAAAACAATACAAAAATTATATACAAAGGACTAACAATAGGCAAAGTTGAAAATATAAAATTTAACCCTGAAAATAAAACTTTTACAGCAAAGGCTTTTATAAATAAAGAGGCAAAAAGTCTTTTAAGACAAGGCTCTGAGTTTTATTTAAAAGGACCAGAAATTTCAATGGGCGGAGTTAAAAATCCCCAAACAATTTTAACAGGAAACTTTATTGAACTTACCAAAGGAGATGGTGAGTTTAAAAATGAATTTCATGTTATGAAAAAAAAGAAGATAAAAGGACTTGAAATTGTTCTTGAAGCTGAAGCTCCAGGTTCTCTTACACCTGGCAAACCTTTGATGTACAGACAGATAAAAGTTGGAGAAATAACAAAAGTAGAGCTAAGCAAGACCTTTGATAAAGTAATGATTTATGCTGTTGTTGAAGATAGATACAAAGAAATAGTAAGAGAAAATACAAAATTTTGGTATTCAGGGGCAATTGGAATAAAAGTAAATCTTTTAGGTGCAAAAATAAAAACCGGCACTCTGGAATCAATTCTAAAAGGAGGTGTTGAGTTTGCAACTCCTGATAATAACAGAATGGGTCTTCCTGCTAAAAATGGAGCTGTTTTTAAACTTTATGAAAATCCTGAAAAAAGATGGTTTAGATGGAAACCTGTGATAGAAAAAAATTAATCTAAACTACCCTGGGGACTTAGAATCAATTGGTTTATAAAAATTTAGCTTAAAGCTTTATAAAAAATTCAACTTTAAACTACTTGTAAGTCCCTTCAATGGCCTGGGCAATATTGAAAATATTATCCCCTGTTTTTTCAAGCTTATTTACCAGGTCAACATATAAAATACCATGATCCGCTGTGCAAATACCCTGGTTAAGCCGTCCAAGATGATTGTTCTTAAGATTAATTTTAAGTTCATCTATCAAGTCTTCGTCAGCAGTACTTAGTTCTTCAGGGCTTTTATCGTTGTTATAAATATCTAGAACATGCTTGGCAAACCGGATTGCAACATCAAAAAGGTATTCTGCCTCATCATTTGCATCTTCTGAAAAAACAATATTTTCTCTTATCATTCTATCTGCATATTTTGCTATACTTTCAGCATAATCCCCTACTTTTTCAAGATCATGAATCACATGAATCATTGTATTTATCCTAAAGGAGTTTGATTCACTTATGGGTTTATGGAAAAGTTTGGTGAGATATTCGCTTATATGTTTTTCCATTAAATCAACTGAATGCTCCAACTCAAAAACCTCTTTAATGGCTTTCAGGTCATGCTCAAAAAAACCTTTTTTTGAAAGCTCGAGCATTTTAATTACCTGATCTGACATTTGCAAAACTTCATTTTTGGCGTTTGAAATTGCCATTTCAGGAGTATTTAAAAGATTATCGTCCAAAATAATTTCCCTTCCGCCCTTTTCCTTGCCAGGGATCAGAATCAGACAAAGATCTGCAAGCTTGCCTATAAATGGAAGAAAAATAATTGTGTTGATTATATTAAAAAGGGTGTGAAAATTGGCAATATGTCTGGAAATATAAGGTTTGGTGCCTGCAGCAGTTACAAAATCCGCATCGCCCGGAGTAAAAGAATTTACTGCAACCAGCATATACTTCAAGAAGATAAGCATATAAGTAACACCTATGACATTGAAAAGAAAATGCCCCAAAGCCGCCCTTCTTGCCGCCCTGCTTGTGCCTATGGCTGCTATATTGGCAGTTACTGTTGTTCCTATGTTTTCTCCAAGTACAAAAGCTGCTGCAGTATAAAAATCTATAATACCATTAAAAGCCAGAACCATTGTAATACCAAGTGTAGCAGAGCTGCTCTGGATAATCATAGTGAGAAGAGCCCCTGCAAAAACAGCCATTAAAGGATTTTTACTAAAAGTTATAAAAAGCTGCTTGAATTCTTCGCTTCCATTTAAAGGGGCAAAACTGCCTTTCATTATATCAAGGCCTAGAAAAAGCATTCCAAAGCCTATAAAAACCTCTCCTAGATAATGAAACCTGGGATGTTTGAGAAAAATACGCAGAAAAACACCAATACCTATTGCAGGAAGTGCAAGATCTGTGATCTGAAAAGCAATTATCTGCCCTGTGATTGTTGTACCTATGTTGGCTCCGAGAACAACTGACAAAGCCTGGGTAAGCTTTAAAAGTCCGGCATTAACAAAACCTACTACCATAACTGTGGTGGCAGAGCTGCTCTGGATAATTGAAGTGATTACAACACCTACAAAAGCACCAATAACTCTATTGCTTGTAAGTTTTTCAAGAACTTTTCTAAGACCTTCCCCTGCTGATTTTTGAAGCCCGTCGGACATCAGCTTCATTCCGTATAAGAAAAGGCCTAAACCGCCTACAATCGCATAAAGGAAAGGTAAAACTTCAAAGTTTTCCATTCTTTTCCCTATTAAAAATTAAACCCAAATATTGTTAAATTATTTTTACCTTGGAAATAAACAATTAATAATCAAATGTCAATTAAGAGATTTTAATGATAACTTTTGTTTTACTTTTTATCTACAACTGGAATTTCAACTAAATTCTATATATTTAAAAAGTTTTTATTGAATTGATAAAGTTTAAATGTATTCTAATTGCCTAAATTCAGAATTTTGGTATTCAGTGGAACTTGAAAATTAAAAACTTAAGCTTTTCTGAAATAAAAATAAAAAAACAGCTGAGATTTAGCAAGTATATTATTGTAAAAAATTAAATTGATTTAATGGAGGTTCAATGAAAATACTAAAAAGAGCATATCCTTTTGAAAAGCTAATTTTTCAGGATAAACTTTTAAAAGAATTCACAATTAATTTTCAGCAGGCTATTGAATGTATAATTGAAGGTAAAACAGAACTTGCATCAAATTTCAAGGAAGAAATGATTAAAAATAAAACCGAAATAGACAACTACTCTCTTTTGGTTTGTTTTCAAAATTCTGCTAAAGGAGCAGGTTCTTCTCTTTATTATCTTTATCTTCAGTATAAAATTCAAATAACAGCAAAAATGTCTTCTGTTCTTGACTGGATTCTTACCCGTCAATCGCCCATAAACTCTGACTCAATTGAAACAGAGCTTTTTGTGCTTGCAGATTCTGCAGCAGAAACAATAGAAAAACTAACCATACTTTCAAGTGAACTATCTAAGGCATCAAAAAGATTTAAAAACAAAAAAGCAAAAAAATCAGCAGCAAAACTTATTGATGAAATTATTGAAAAAAGTAAAAAAACCTATGACCTTTCACTTAGAATGAAAAGAAAAATCCTTGAAACAGAAACCAACCCTGCTTCCTTGACCCACCTTGTTTTTCTTGCAGATATGATTGGATATATTGGGGAAAAAACAAGAGATTGCGTCTGGGTTGCAAGCTCATTGATTTCTCTTTGACCTGATACTTAAGCTTTAAAGATTAAGCCTGATTTAAAAATTTAAAATCAGGCTTATTTTTAGTAATCAGACTCAGAAAAAGATTCTGATTTATAAACAAAAACATTAGGAGAAAGCTTTTTCCAATCATCTGGATTTACTCCTGCCTTCATGGAAAGATGGGACATAAACAATTCAAACTCAGGAAGCTCTTCCCAGACAGAAGGAAGAAAAGTGGATTGTCTTGGACCAAAGCTTAGAATCACCCCATGCTCAAAAGGAATAATTATATTTTTAAGATCCTCGGCCGTTTTATAGTCAATTTTTTCAGGAACAGTTAAAACACTGATTTCAATTTCAACTTTATCAAGCTCATCCTTTGAAAGAGAATTAAACCTTGGATCTTGAAATGCAGAATTAAGGGCATTTTCCACTATACCCTTGAAAAGTTCTTTTTCAGGAAGAATATTTCCAATACATCCCCTTAAATTTCCATTTTTTTTCAAAGTTACAAAAACCCCTCTTTTATGGGAAAACTTTTTAAGTTCATCTGAAAAAGAAAAGCTTTCATTGGAAATTTTTTTATATATAGCTGTTCTTGCAGCCTCTAAAAGGATTTTTCTTTCATGGGTATTTAAGTTTTTATCCATTTTTATCCTCTTGGTTATTTAACAAATAAGGGGGCAACCGCAAAAGCTGCCCTATTTAACAACAAATCAACCTTCAAATTTATTTGAAATATTTATTTCAGAATTCTTTTTGCAATCTTCCATCCATTTGGAAAAGAATTGATTTCTTTTTCTTTCAAGCATTTTTTCCTTTAAGCTGTCTTTTTCAGCTTCAAAGGATTCCCGGCTTGGAAGATTTGTATTTAAAACTGAAAACACAAAATATCCTTTGGAAGTTTTTACAGCTGTTTCACAAATTGTCTTATCTTTTGAAGCGGTTTCAAATATTTTTTCCTGAAGTTCAGGCAAAGAGCCAAGCTCTTTTATAACTCCATGTCTTTGAATACCCTTTACTTCTTTAACATCTGACAAAACAACCTTTTTGCCTTCATCAAAAGAATCTGTTTCAATCAGTTTGGCAAGAAATGCTTCTGCATCTGATCTGGCCTTATCTTCCTTTTTATTTTCTAAAACAATTTCTTTTATTTTAGTTTTTACCTGGTCAAGGGGAAGAACTTCGGGCATTCTTCTATCATCAACCTGAAGAATATACATGGTTTCTCCAAGCTCAAGAATTCTTGATGTTTCTCCAACCTCGTATGTAAATGCCTCCCTGGCAAATTCCTTTGCATTGGCAATTCCAAAAGAAGGTCCTTCTATGGTGAAGTAATTTGTTTCTTCTTTTAAAAGTCCTCTGGCCTCAGCTTCTTCATTGATAGACGACCCAGCCAGGGTTGAGGCATAAACAGCATCTGCAATGTCATAGGCTGCCATTTTTGATTTTCTAGTCAAAAGAAAGCTTTTAATTGAATCTTTAACATCCTTGATTTCTTTTAAAGATTTTTCCATCTTTTTTTCCACCTTGATCAAATGCCAGCCAAATTGTGTTCTTACAGGCTGACTAACCTCTCCTTCGCTAAGCTCAAAAGCTGCGTCTGCAAAAGGCTTAACCATGTCTTCCCTTTGAAATTCACCAAGGTCTCCACCTTGGAGCCCTGAAGGCCCTTCTGAGTGTTTCTTAGCCATTTCCCCAAAGTCACTGCCTTGAATAATTTTACTGCGAATTTTTTCTATCTGAATTTTTTTATCTTCAATTTCCTTTTCTCCGGCTCCTTCAGCTACTTTTACAAGAATATGCCTTGCCTTAATTTTTTCAGGAGAAGAATAATTTTTTATATTTTCCTGGTAATATGATTCAATTTCTCTGTCTGATACTTCAATATTTTTTTTAAAATCATCGGAGTCAAACCTTAAAAAACTTACCTTAAGTTTTTCCTCAGACTGAAAATCTTCTTTATTTTCATCATAATATCTGGTGATTTCTTCCTCACTAACAGGTAGTTCACTTTCTTTATATTGGTAAGGATCAAAAGCAGCATATTTAATATCTGCTGTTTTATTTGAATAGTTGTAAAAAGCCTCAAGCTCTTTTTCAGTAACTTTAACTGCTCCTGTAATAAGAGAGGCCATCCTTTGGAGTAAAAGATCTTTTCTTACACTCATTTCAAATTCTTCTACAGACATTCTATTAGCAGCTAAGACTTGTTTGTATTTTTTCCCATCAAATCTTCCATCGGTCTGAAAAAATTCCATATTAAAAACATAATCTGCAAGCTCCAAATCTGAAACCATGAGATTGTGTTCTTTTGCATTCTGAAGAATAATTTTTTCTTCAATTAAACGATTTAAAGCCTGTCTTTCAATTTGAAACATTTCAATAAGCTCAGGCGAAAGATTGCCTCCAAATTGTTCTTTTATACTTTCAAGAACATGATTATATGTAGTTCTATACTCTCCTGGGGTAATAACTTCTCCGTTAACACTTGCAATTTGATTCATCTTGCCTGACTTATATGTTCCCCAGCCAAAAAAAACAAAAACAACGATGATCAATGAAAGAATGAATTTTACAATCCAGCTTGAAGCTCTGTTTCTGATAAACTGAAGCATATTTTCCCCTTAAAAATTTATAAATAAATATTAATTACCAATTTTGGTAAAATAAATGATTTTCGTTTTTTTTCAAACTCTTTTTTTATTCATTGATAAAATAGGTGATAGATTTTATAATTAATCTTTTTTGTTGACTTTACCACAACAATTGAATAAATAAACTTTTGTTTCTCAGTTTCCTTCGGGGCCATAGCTCAGCTGGGAGAGCGCATGGCTGGCAGCCATGAGGTCAGGGGTTCGATCCCCCTTGGCTCCACCACATCATACAATAATTTCAATTTTCACCATCCACTTACAAAAAACAGTAAACACACGTTTTTTTATTATAATTTTTTTAAATTCATCCGAATTACCTGGTGTCTGTTTTCATTTTTTACTTGCTTTCTACACCCCTATTTTAAATATTGTTGTTTTGATTCATCTAATGAACACAGAGGAATTAAAAACAATACTGTCTTATTTTACAAAATATCAGCAAATTAACTAAATTTAACCTAATCAAAGGGCTGTTTTTATGGATAATCACAAGAAAATGAAAAAACTTTGGATGGTACCTTTGCTTTTGGTTTTCATTTTAATAGGAAGAACTGCGTCCCTGGCAAAAGAGTTATTCTTAACTGAAGAAGAAATAGCTTATTTAGAGAAAAAAAAGACAGTAAGGGCGTGCTCAATTGATGGAGGGGCTCCTCTTCACTATTTAAACTCAAAAGGTGAAATAGTAGGAATTGCTGTAAGTATACTGGATAATATAGGGGAGATAACAGGAATTCAATTTGAATATAAACTTTACGACTCAATTTATGACGTCTTTGAAAGTAATTATGATATAATTTTTGGAATAACCTCTCAGTATGCTCCCAAAGATATGATTTTATCCCGTCCTTATTTAAAATCCCAAACAATATTGTTTTTCAATTCTTCTATGGATTCAAATGAGTTAGAAGGCAAAATATACGCATCTATAAAAGGTGGCAGCCTGCCAGATGGGGTAAAAGAAGAAAATACTATTTACTACAATTCAAGAGAAGCTACATTAAACGCAGTAGAAAATGGTCATGCTGATTATGGCTATGGAAATGAATACTCTCTTGCATTTTATAGTTTGCAAAATAATTATAAAAACATAATTGCAATTCCAATAAGAAAAGAAAACAGAGAATATTCCATAGGATTTATCAAAGAAGATCCTAAATTACTTTCTATTATAAACAAATCTATTGACTCAATTGATGACAATCAGTTGAGCAATATAGTTTTAAATATATCTTCACAAGTTGAAAGAAAAGTAACTTTTTCAATGATTATGGATGCTTATGGCAAAAGAATTGTTGGCATCTTTATTATAGTAATCAGCTTGTTGCTAAGAAGCCTTATTTTAAATATCCGTGCCAAAAAAAATTTAAGACTGCAAAACACAATACATGAGATTTTGTCTCATATTTCCGATGAATATCTGTTTGAATACAATATAAAAGCTGATGACTTAAAAATGTCTAAAAAATCTATGTCTTTATTTGGATCAAAAGAAAATCTTGATAAAGTAACCAAGACATTAAAAAACATGGTATTAGAAAAAGAATCTGATGAAATAATTCCAAGAATAAAACTTCCCTTTAACAATGGGGATTCAGGTGTATTTAAAATTATTAAATCGACCATGTATGATAAAAAAAGAAAACGATACTATATAGTTGGTAAACTAATTAACATCAGTAAAGAAATTGCTGAAAAAGAAAAACTTAAAATCAAAGCCCAAACAGATGGTTTAACAGGGTTATACAATGCTGCGACTACTAAAAAATTAATAGAACAAAGTGTAAAAAACAAAAAAAACGACTCAACCGATACTCTGTTAATAATAGATTGTGATGAATTTAAAGACATCAACGACACCTTTGGTCATTTAGCAGGAGATCGGGCATTGAAAATTGTAAGTGAAGCTTTGAAAAACACCTTTAGGGAAACAGACGTTATAGGCAGGATAGGAGGAGATGAATTTTCTGTATATATGGAAAACATTCCTTCAATTAATTTCATTCGTTCCAAATGTGAAAGTTTAATTGCCCTTGTTCAAGAAACAGATAAAAAATTAAATCTTAAATTAAGCATTGGCATAGCATTGTTAAAAGATAAAAAAGAACCTGCAGATTTGTTTAAACAGGCAGATGATGCTTTATATAAAGCCAAAAGATCTGGAGGAGGAAAAGCAGTTTTGGGATAGGAAGGTCTTTTTTAGAATTAGTGCTTGGGCAAATTAAGTAAACTTCCTGATATCTCGAGTCTTAAGCTCGTCATCAATGTATATTATTGTTTTTATGTGAATTTAGGTCAACTTTCTCTGCAGTGCGGAAAGAATTGTTGCATCTATTGTTTCGCCAAATCTTATTCAGTGTCTCTGCTGATTTTCACTCCAGCCTCGTCCAAACTCTTCAGTCAACTGCTTTGATAAAAAAAACAATACTTGTTTTCCGTAATCAGCTCTGTCAGTTTTTATAATTTCCTGTTTTATATATTTTCCAATGTTCCAGTATAAAAACGTAAGCTCTGAATTAACAGTTACAGCTACGTTATTTTTACTTTCGCTGATAAGCTTTTTTATACTTTGAAAAAGCCTTTCACTGATTTTTGTTAGCTTTTTGCTCATAAATAAAATTCTCATGTATTAAATAACGATTATTCTTGTATCAGGCGATAACCTTTTAAATCTTTCTTCAAGATTAATTCTGCCTTTGTCATCTTTAAACGGTGAATCCTTAAAAACAATTCTACAAGGTTTTATTTCATCAATTATTTCAAAGTCAATTTTATCATCAAAACAAGCTGTAAGTGCATTAGTCTGAACTATAAAAACCTTACTCCCCATATTTTTTTGTCTCCACAGGAAATGAAAGGTCAAGGTTAAGAAAGGTGTTTGTCAAGCTAGTTGTCCAGTTTTTGTTTAAAAAATCAAATACATTTATATTGTTTTTTTAGAATTAGCCTGTAAGATAAATACAAAGCTCAAAGGAAACTTTGGGCTTTGTTGTTTTGCAATTAATGTCTTCTTTATGGAAAAATTTTGTGTAAAAAATACAATCATTCAAACCCGTCTGTCACCACGCAGTAGCCTGGAATAACAGGCGATGAAGTAAGAAATATATTCCCAAATAAAATATAGGTAAAACTTATGCCGGATTTGAACTTTGAAGAAATTGATAAGCTCAAGAAAAAACTGGATTCTTTCAGGCCGTTACCTTTAGAAGTTCTTAAAAATCTTCATGAAGATCTTATTCTAAGATGGACTTTCAATTCCAATGCAATCGAAGGCAACACTCTCACTTTAAAAGAAACTAAGGTTGCTCTGGAAGGAATTACTATTGGTGGCAAAACCATAAAAGAACACTTTGAAGCTATAAATCATAGAGAAGCAATTTTTTTTGTTGAAGAACTGGTAAAAAAAAACGAGCCTTTATCCCAATGGCAGATAAAATCGATTCATCAATTAATATTAAAAAATATAGATGATAAAAGTGCCGGAGCTTATAGAAAAAACAATGTGATTATTTCTGGTGCAGATCATCTTCCTCCAGATTTCACCCAGGTTCCTGATTTAATGGAATCTTTTATAGAAGCATACAAAAAGATTTTTATAAAAATGCATCCTGTGGAAAAAGCTGCAAGGGCTCATGTTGATTTTGTAAAAATTCATCCTTTTATAGATGGGAATGGAAGAACTGCAAGACTTTTAATGAATCTTGAACTTATGAAGAATGGTTTTCCTCCGGTTATTTTACCGGTGGAAAAAAGATTAAATTACTATGAATTTCTTGACCTTGCTCACACTAAAAATGATTATCAACCTTTTTTAAAGCTTACTGCTGAAGCAGTTAAAAACAGTTTTAAGCCTTATTTTTATGTTTTAGGAGTAAATAACTCAACTTTTTAAGGAGTAATTCCAAGCAAGATCCTCAGCCAACAAGAGCTTTTAATTATTGTTTAGCTCAAAACATATAATAGTCTTGAAAAGACTTAATATCATGAAAATCTAAAATGTTTTTAAAGATTCCAAGTCAATAAGAGAGTATCCTTTTTTTCTGTCCTTATCAAATTTTAATAAAAATTCTTTTTTATGGCATCTGTGGGTTATCTGCCATACATGACCTGAAATAAAATACCTCTTGCTCTTGGCATTGAGTTTTTTTCATCAGGAAGAAAATGCTTAGATTGCTTATTTTAGGGTTGAAAAGAGCCTTGTAAGGCTAAAACCTGGGTGGTTTAATTTTGTTTATTCTACTATTTCAGGATGTTGTTTTGGTCCGACCCCGTATTGAATGAATGAATTTTTATAAATTTTTTAGTGCCGTTTGTTTCCCCGTGACTTACACAAAGCTTATCCAGAAGTTTACTGTAATCTTCCGGCCATGTTTTTCTCCAGTATTTTAAAGGTCTTGCTGAAGAAAAAGACTCTGGTCTTTGTTGTATAAGATTTAAGTAATGAAAAGGGTTAAGGCTCCATCTGTTTACATTGTAAAAACGTTTATGTTCTGCTATTTTTTTATTTCCCCGGTAAATTTCAATAATGTTTACCTTTAAAACTGCATTAAGCTTTAGACATGCATCTTCAATTGGGACAGAATATCTGTTTTTATCTATCATCACTGTGGAATACTTATCTGCCTTTACGGATACAGATTGAAGATTGCTGAATTCTTCTTCAGGGAGAGTATAAAGATATTTTTGCTCTTCTTTATATAGTTCGTTTACTGTTTTATCTCTGCCTTGAATGGTATGTTCTCCGTATTTTATACATTGCTCAAGAAGCATTTTATTCAATTCGTCCAAGGTAGAAGCTTCAGGAACCGGAACCATATAATTCTTCTTGCAAAGCCTACAAGCCCTTCAACACCGCCTTTTTCATGGCCTTTAGCAGGATTACAAAATTTAGCATTGAAATTATAGTAGGCATTAAACTTTTTGTATTCTTCCTGAAGTATTCGTTTTTTACCTGACAATACTTTTTGTACTGCTATTGTAAGATTATCATAAATTAAATTAGGAAATATTCCCCCCGAAAAAAACAAAGCCATGAATATGTGCATCAAAAAAAGCCTGTTGCTTTTCGCAGGGATAACATCTTACAAAATGCTTGCCTGAATATTTTGATCTCATGCAAAAAATTTTAAGTTTTTGCTCATGGCCTCCTATTATAGCAATGCAGCTTCCCCAATCAATTTCTGCTTCTTGCCCAACTTTGGGTTCCAGTGGAATAAAAACCTATTTTGGGTTTACCCCGATTCTTTGCCTTGCTGTTTTTGCATAGTGAAGAATTGTTGAAAGCGAGCCTGTATAACCTTTTTCAGATTTTAGCCTGTTATAGATTCTTGTTCCTGTATGACGTTGTTTCTTTGGTTTGTCTTTATCCTGTTTAAGCCAGTTGTCTATTGTTTTTATGTAAGGGCCCAATACAGAATAAGGCTGGCTTTGTCTTTCTGAGTACCCTATGTATTCTTTTCTTAGGGCTTTTCTTATTGTATTTCTTGAATGTCCGGTTTCTTTTGCAATTTCTCTGATTTTTTTATCATAACTTCTATAAGCTGTTCTTATGTATTCATATTGATCCAAGTTTATCATCTCCTCTCTCCTGATATCTGGTCTTTGTATATTTTTAGATTATCAGAAGTTTACTTTGGGTGGGTCAATTTTCAGCTGCAATTTTATGCTTTAGTGGGTCAATTTTAGTCTACCAAAACTAATAAACCATACTTGACTTTTATTTTTTGTTAAATATAATAAACCAATTTATTGATGTGGATTATACAGAATCCACGCAATTACTTGTTAAGCAAACAATATAAACTTTAAACTACGTAAGGGTGAGGAAGAAATGACAAATAAATATTCAAATATACGCTATCCACTGATAATGTTAATTGTGGCTTATTTAGTTGGATGTGCAAATATTTTGCCTAAAACACAAGGAGTAATTGAGGAAGGACCAGTATCTGGAGTATTCAATCTTAATTTTCCAGAAATTGATCCAGTCACGGGTAAAAGGTTTGAATTTGATGCTGAAAAATATAATTTTTCAGATCAAATTGTAGCTCTAAGTAAATATAAAAAAGCGAGTAAGAATGCTTATGATAGTGCTGTTGATTACAATGGAATTGGCACAAACAAAAAGGGTAATTTGTATGAAATATTCTATGCAAAAGGTAGATACTTTCCAAATATTCGACGTACTTATGCAACAAAAATTGTATTTGTAGCAAACTCAAAACTTGAATCAGATGGTAATTTATCATTTACCCTAGATTCAAACTTTTCAATAGAGCCAATGGAAAGTGTATTTGGATTAGAGTTTCCACCGCTTGATTCTTTGCAGAATTTAAAATCAGATGTAATTAATATTTTTTCAAAATTGTCTTCATCTGAAGTGTCTCAACGTTATACATATAATCTTGAAGGTGATATTAACGTCGAATTTTCACCTGAATCAGTCTATGCGAATTTTGATCGCTTACTAGGTAAATACGAATGGGGAAGAAGTGAGTCAATTAAAGAGTTCAAGAAAGAGAATACTTACAAACTAAGCATGAATAACAAAGACTTTCCGGTAAATGTCGAAATTTACCCATATAGAAATGGTGCAAAGGTTATTTATAAAGCAAAGCTTGATTATGAGATATCATCAAATGGCAACTCTACTTTAGTGTCTAAAGATATTGAGACATTGAAAGAAATAATTGAGAGTACTGCCAAAAACTAGAGCTTAACAAGGCCATCTTGTGGATCTTTGTTTGCTGTCTCACCATTATATCCAAAACATGCATAAATGCCGCCATCAAACAAATCCCGCAAATGGCGGCGTTACAGATAGAAACGTTAAAGGTGATAGCCGAGGCCGGGATCTCTCCACACCCAAAGGATTAAGATATAGGTTTGCGATTGCCATGCTTAAAGCTGATTCACCGATGCCACTTCATATTTTGCGTGACTTTTTAGTGCCTTACTCCTGAAACCTTGTCATAAAAAACAAGAAAATTTGGGCTCGTTCCCAAGCTCCAGCTTGAAATGTAAGTATTTGAAATAAAAAAACTTATTTGCCTAGATTCATAAAGTGAACAGATTAAGCACCAGGCTCTTTTATCTGGGATTTGGGTTCCCAAGCAAGGAGCTTGAAAACGGAGTAAATATAAGAGTTTTGCAGGAACTTATGGGGCACTCTGATGTTAAAACAACAGAAATCTATACCCATTTAATGCAAAAAGATATTAACAGTGTGAAAAGTCCTCTGGATTAAAATTATAGGAAAGATAATTTTTTTAAATTATGCTGCATCTGTTATTGTTTATCTGTCTGTATTTTTCATCAAGTTCTTGATACTTGAGTTTTGTTCCCCAAAAAATATCAAGGGTACTTCCAGCAGTAAAATCAGTCAGCCCTTTTCCCATAACTTCAATCTGGTTTGTTGATATATGGGTTTTTCAAAAGTTTTTTAATCTGGATTTGAACTGTTTGATTTTATTTTTACAAGCCTTTATTTGTTGGTTATTATGGCTTGTATTATAAATGGTCTTTTTATAGTTGTAAGGTGGGGTTTATTGAGCGGTTACAATGATCTTTTTATAGTTGTAAGATGGGGTTTATTCAACGGTTACGTTTATTCTATTATTTCAATTCGACCCCGCATTTCCATCAATTATAAGTTCCTTTCAAGTAGCTGATTTTTAGGAATAAAAAAAGATTGAGATTTATAAGGGAACTTACGTCTGCTTTGTGGGTGTCCTATTGTTTTTTGCAACCCAAAGAAATATAATACCCATTTGCTTTTTTATCTCTAAGTAATTTTGGTCCGAATTCGTTCTTCCCCAAAGTGTGAGCTTTATTTGATTTTCAGGTGATGAACTCTCAGCTGTAAAAAAGCATGAAGATCTGATTTTTTTAGAAGATAAAGTACTTTATGATCCTAAAGAGCGTGGCAGGGGTTAATATGTTGTTTATGAATAAAATCTGGGGACTCCTTGCTCAATTCAAAGCAATCCCCAGATTAAGTAAAAAGCGACAAGATATCCAATACCTTAGAACCTCGACTGTATAACTTTAGTCTTGTCGGAGGCATTGCCGTCATCCGTTGTATAGGTGATTTCGGCTTCCCGATCCTCCCCAGTGGTATTTGAATCAACAGTGATATAAACAAGGGAGTCGGCACCTGGTTTTACACTACACCAATCCTGGTCGCTGGAAGCTGTCCAGCTGCGGGCAACAGCTAAATTCAGCGTTTTGTATTGCCCCTCCGCACTGAAATCAAGATTGTGCGGGGCCACCAGCAGTGGCGGGAAGGGTAAAGGCACATTTATTGTCCATAATCCCCCATCAAAGACATTGTGTTGTGCATCAAGAGCTACCCATGGCAATATGAGGTGCCCGCTCACACTTTGAATCAGATCCACATCAAACTCTGAAACAAACGAATTTACTTTTTCCTCACGAATGTCGGGAGAGAATTTCCATATCCACTGATTCACCGGCTGAAAATTTGACCGCGACAATAGCGTGGGAGTATTGATTTCAGTTTTACCAACAGAAACCGTATGTGTGGTTTTATTGAATTCATAGCTCCAGCGGGCGTTATTGGTTTTTTCTGCGGATCTGTTTGTTAGTGTGCAATCAGTCACGGTGAAAGTTGACGAGTTGGTGATGCTGACTCCTGCGTCCATGGTGCCAGTCGCACTGGTACCAAAAAAACCCACAGAGCCACCGATGTTCCAATTGACACCACTGGTGACCGTTTCCTTATTGTTGGCGTTTTCTGGCTGTGCTGTCATGAGCGAGACCCCGCTTCCTGGGAAGTCCAGCCCTTCCATCCAGTTATTCATTGAGTATTTGCCGACATAGTAATGGACTTCCTGATCGTTCCAAATAGTCTTTGTATTTTTCTGAGGCCCATTATATCCACCTGATGCATTAAACATCCCTTCCTGGCGTACATAGAACCAGTCGTAATCCCTGGCATCGGCTTCATTGAAGGAGTGGCATGAATAGATGTAATAGTAGAGTGTATAATGATTCCCACCATTGGAGAAGTTTTTTTCATATACAAAAGCAGGTACAATCTGGGTTAGTTCCGCTGTCGTGTCAGTGGCTACAACAAGAGCCTGGATTGCATCCTGTCTATATCCTTCCAGCTTTGATGTTAAGCGATTACCGTTATTATCAATCCAATTGCGCAACATTTCAGTTCTGCGGAATTGTTCAGAATCGCTGTCAGTGACTGGGTCAGGCAGCGGTTCAGTGGGTGCTTCTGTAGGCGGCGTAGTAGCGCGAGGTTGCATTACTCCGTCGCCGGGTGGATACATCGACCATATAAAAACAGAACCATCAGCTTCTCGATCGATAGCAAACAGCTCGGCGTAATCCTTATTTTCCGGCAAACCTTCGGGCAGGGTATAGTTCTGCTCAAGTCCAAGGATGTCAAGTAGTGTGTTTATTTGATCTGCGTTGCCATGGATCAATACAATAGGTTTCAAATTAGCGTAGGTTCTGCGAATGCCTTCTTGTTCGGTCGACTTCAGTGATTGAATGCACGATTCGGCTATAAATATCGGTGCATCGGTAGATTCTCCATCGTAGGCAACGCTATTGACGAATGTCGCCTCGATCTTATCTGCAAGGGTGCCCTTACTGACTCCAATATAAGAAATCTTTCCTGTGTATATGCCAGCCGAGTCGCCGGAGCCGCATCCGGATAAAGAGAATATTGCGAACATTACCAGTACTGACGTTGTCAACATAACCCATATTCTGGAACTATTGAATTTCAATTTAATACTCCTGTTAGTTATCCATTCGTTAAGTTGACAGGCTGTTACAGAATGCTGATTTTTCTCATTTTTTAAAATTGTAACCTACTGATTTTATTGATCACCAATTTTGAAAAATGTAGTTTCGTAACAGCCTGTTGAGGAATTTATTCATCAACCATACTACGCAGTTTACTCTTCTGTGAGCAAACTCGGTCATATCCTGCAGCCCAATCATATTCATCTTTCTTCAGTAGCGCCTCCAATCTTTTCAAATTAAAATTTTTTAGAAATTAAAACAGACTTTAGGATTTGAGTACAGCTTAAAATACAAGTTGGTATGGAAATTCAAATTAGTTTTCGTGCCAAACTCAAATAGAGAGTATTTTCAGGGAGTTGTTTTCAGGGTCGGACCAGCACAACATATTAAAATAACAATAAAAAAGCTTAAAAATAAGAGTTTTTTTACTTTAGAGCTTACATTTTGATATCAAAATGACTAGCAGTAGATTTTATGATTTAAGCTATTGTTAAAATCAGCTTGTTCCTCTTTTATAAAACTAAGTTCATTTGCAGTTACAATTTTTTTGTTTGATAATAAGGTCTTCTTTAAATTGAGCAACAAATTTATTGTAGTTTACAGGAATACTTTCAGACCAGAAGGTGAGTATAGTTTGAGATTAGGGTATAATTCAAAAATTTAAATTTATATCTTTTTTTGCTTACAAAGCCAGTTGATCCAAATTTTCTCTATTCTTATCAAATTTTAATAAAAATTCTTTTTTATGGCATCTGTGGGTTATGTGCCATAAATGACCTGGAATAAAATATCTGTTTGCTCTTGGTAGCATTGAGTTTTTTTCATCAGGAAGAAAATGCTTAGATTGCTTGTTTTAGGGTTGAAAAGAGCCTTCTAAAGCTAAAAACTGGGTGGTTTAATTTTGTTTATTCTGTTATTTCAGGATGTTGTTTTGGTCCGACCCCGCGACACCCCTAACCCGGTGGTTACTAGGCGGTTACTATCAATAAAAAAGGCTACAAAATTTTATTTTCAAAAACCCTGTAACCTCTTAGTTTTATTGGTGCCTGGACCGAGAATCGAACTCGGACAGCATTACTGCCGAGGGATTTTAAGTCCCTTGCGTCTACCTTTTCCGCCATCCAGGCAAATTTTTAAATAGCTTTAAAAAAACACAACAATTGAGTAAACCAAAACCAAATTTTATGCAAGCGGTTTTTAAATTTTATCTTTTAAGCCCGGTTGTGTTTTAGTTTTAAAAAATCAAAAAAAGAAAATCCAGGCAGTTGTCAACACCTGACCTCTGCCGGATTTTAATTTATCAATTTTAACCTATGGGCAAAACTTCTCGTCCATAAACTTCATTGATAACCTGAGCCATTGCAAAATAAACTGCAGAAGCACCGCAAATTATTCCCTCAATCCCTGTGATTGTTGCAAAAACACCGCCTAAATCAAAAAAGTCACCTATTGCAAGAAGAGCAAAGAGAATGGTAAGAGAAAGAAAAACAAACTGCATGGCTTTTGGCATTTTCAAGGTTCCTATCCACATGAAAAAAGTAAAAACTCCCCATAGTAGAAGATACCATCCCATAAAGGAAAGAGAGTTTTCCGGCAGACCAAACTTTCCATTAAGATAAACTAAGCCAACAAAACTTAGCCAGAAAAAGCCATATGAGGTAAATGCTGTAGTTCCAAAGGTGTTGCCTTTTTTAAACTCCATCAAACCAGCTATGACCTGTGCCATTCCCCCATAAAAAATACCCATGGAAAGAATAATAGAGCTCATTTCAAAAAAACCGGCATTGTGCAGATTTAAAAGAATTGTTGTCATTCCAAACCCCATAAGACCCAGAGGTGCAGGATTCGCCAGCTCAGCCTGATGTTCCATACGTCAATCTCCCTTAAATTTTAATAAGTTTTTGAAAACACAAAGAATACTTTTACCAAACAAACACAAACCACCTATTACAACAAATAAAAAGAAAAATCATTGTTTATCTTATCCCACAAGCAAATTTTAAGCCCCTGACACTTTTCTTCTTTGATTTTTTAAATAAAGGACTGTAACACAAAGGACAGTCTGTCTTATTTAAATTTTATGAGGAAGCTAAATTGACTAAAAAAAGATTTTCCATAAATAAGTTTGTCTCAATTCTTGAAAATGAATACAAAAAATGGAACGCCCCTGTAATAACATTTATTGCAATCAAAGGTGCATCTCCCTATGAAATTCTTATTTCAACTCTTTTATCACTTAGAACAAAAGACGAAGTAACCATTGAAGCTACAATAAAGCTTTTTAAAAAAGCCAACACTCCTTATGAAATGCTTAAGCTTTCAAAGGAAGAAATAGAAAAACTGATTTACCCTGTGGGATTTTATCCTACAAAAGCTGGAAGAATACTTCAAATAAGCGAAATCCTAATTAATAAATACAATGGGGAAGTTCCAGATACAATGGAAGAACTTCTTGAACTTCCCGGAGTGGGCAAAAAAACTGCCAACCTTGTTCTTGCTGAAGGATATAATATTCCAGCAATCTGCGTGGATGTACATGTCCATAGAATTTCAAACAGAATTGGATATGTAAAAACAAAAAATCCTAATCAGACTGAAGATGTTCTTAGAAAAAAACTGCCCAAAAAGTACTGGATAATTTACAATGAAATCCTTGTGGCCTTTGGGCAAACAATTTGCAGACCTGTTTCTCCATTTTGTTCAAAATGCCCTGTAATAGATTATTGCAAACAAATAGGAGTGGATAAAACAAGATAAAACTTCATTAAACCAAAGAATCCAAATATTTATATAAAATAATATAGAGGTAAAATGGAATTCAAAAGAAATCACAAACCTTTGATATTAGCATCAAAATCACCTAGACGACTTGAGCTTTTAAATTCTGCTGGAATTTATCCAATAGTGGTGGAAAGCAGATTTGAAGAACCTGAAATTGATAATCAACCACCTGAAGATTTTGCAAAAATGCTTGCCTACTTCAAAGCCCTTGACCTTGCAAAAAGAAGGGTTAATTACTATGTTCTAGGTGCTGATACCATTGTAGTACTTGATAATAAAATTCTTTTAAAACCCAGGTCTGATAAAGAGGCTTTTGATATGCTTTCAAAATTAAGCCAAAACACCCATGAAGTGATTACTGGTTTTTCACTTATTTCCCCTGAAATTAAAAAAATCATCACTGCTTCTGTAAAAACAAAGGTTTCCTTCCGAAGGCTTTCCACAGATGAAATCAATTGGTATATAAGTACAAAAGAGCCTTTTGATAAAGCAGGAGCTTATGGAATTCAGTCAAAAGCAGCTTCTTTTGCTTCTTCAATAAAAGGTTCATATACAAATGTAGTTGGTCTTCCTTTAAGTGAAGTAATTGAAATTATGGAAAAAGAAAGGATATTTGAATAAAATGAATATAAAAAAAAATATAGAAGAAATAGAAAATCAAATTAAAAATGCCTGTAAAAATTCCAATAGAAATGATTTTCCAAAACTCATTGCAGTGAGCAAAACAAAACCAGCTGAAGATATAATCAAGGCATTTGAATCAGGACAAATTGATTTTGGTGAAAATTATATCCAGGAAGCAACGGATAAAATCGATTCTATAAATAACAATGAAATCCGCTGGCATTTTATTGGGAGGCTCCAGTCCAACAAAGCCAGATTTGCAGTAAAGTATTTTGATTTAATCCATTCTGTTGACTCTTTAAAACTTGCAAAAGAAATTAATAAGCGAGCAGCAGCCCAGGATAAAATCCAAAATATTTTAATCCAGATAAATACAGGTAAAGAAGAGCAAAAATCAGGAATAATGCCTGAAGATTCTGAAAATCTTTTTAAGGAAATCATCAATTTAAAAAATATAAAAATTCTTGGGCTTATGGCAATTCCTCCATTTGGAATGGAAGAAGATGAAGCAAGAAAACATTTTAGCCTTTTGCAAAACACACTAAACAACCTAAATGAAAAATTTCCAAAGCTTAAAATGACAGAGCTTTCCATGGGAATGTCAGATGATTTTCATCTTGCAATTGAATACAACTCCACCATGGTAAGAGTTGGCACAAAAATATTTGGGGAAAGAAGCTATTAATGAAACTTCTTTTACACACCTGCTGTGGGCCATGCACAATTTTTCCCCTGGAGCAGCTCAGAAAAGAGAACTTTGAGGTAATGGGATTTTTTTACAGACACAATATCCACCCGCTTTCAGAGTGCATGAAAAGAGAAGAAACCCTGAAAAAATATGCCCAAGACTCAAATCTTCCAATGATCTGGCAAAAAGGATATGAAATGGAAGAATTTTTGAGAAAAGTCTGCTTCAGGGAATCAAACAGATGCCAAATTTGTTATTATGACAGGCTTTATGCCACTGTAAAAATTGCTAAAAAAGGAAACTTTGAATACTTTTCCTCTACTCTTTTATACAGCAAACAACAAAACCATGAAAAAATAATTGAAACTGCAAAAGCCCTTGGAAAACAAAACGGAGTAAAATTTTATTACAAAGATTTCAGGGAAGGCTGGAATTATGGAATAGAAAAATCAAAGGAACTTGGAATGTACAGACAACAATACTGCGGATGTATTTACAGTGAAAAGCAAAGATATATAAAAATGCTTGATATTAAAACTTAAGTTTATTCCACCAAGGAAATATAAAAACTATGTTTGAAAATATAATTTATTTTATTTCAGCTCTTATTCTCTCAATTTTTTACACTGATTCTCTATCAAATAATTTCAGCTTAAAATTTTCTTTTGGAATTTTAATTCTTTCATTTATTCTTTTTTACTTTATCTGCGATCTTTTATTCAAAAAAGCCTCTAGAAATAAAGAACTGGATTTATTTAAAGTTTACTCAAAAAACCTGTCAATACTTGCAATAATAATTTTTGGAATCAATCTCTATATTTTTGAAATCCCCAGGATTTTTACAAAAAATATAATAACTTCACAATTTGAAACCATAGCTCCTTTGATAATGATTTCAATATTTACAGGATTTATGATTCTAATCTGGGAAAGATCTCATTCAAACAATCCCGAATACAATACAAATGAAATTTCAAAAAAAGAATTTATTTTTACCCAGCTTGGATTTTCTCTTCCCACAATTTTTCCCTGGTTTATTATCTCGGTTGTTTTTGATATTTTTGAGTTTCTTCCATTTAAAAACAAAACAATTTTTTACGATTCTTTTTTAGGACAGGTGGTTTATGGAATTTCTTTAATTCTTTTAATCAGTGTTTTTATTCCTATTCTTCTTAAAAAATTTTGGAAATGCACAAAATTAGAAGATGAAGAAACAATAAAAATTTTAAACAATTTATCTAAAAAAACCGGAGTGAAATACAAAGAAGCCCTTATTTGGCCTATATTTCAGGGAAAAATGATAACCGCAGGAGTAGTGGGACTTTTCAAAAACTTCAGATATATTCTGGTTACCCAGGCATTTTGTGATTATCTTTCACCAGATGAAAAAGAAGCTGTAATTGCCCATGAATTTGGTCATATCAAAAAAAATCATATTTTTTTATACCTTCTTATATTTGCAGGTTTTATAGTCTGTTTACATGCTTTTCTTGAACCTGCTACAATTCTATTTTTATTCCTAACGCCTAAAACTTTTACAAATTCCATGCTTCCCCAAAGTTTTGTTTCTCTTTTTACTGCAATAATTTTCATATCTGCATTCGTTTTATACTTTAGATATGTTTTTGGTTTTTTCATGAGAAATTTTGAAAGACAGGCTGACGGATACAGTTTTATTATTTCAGGCTCATCATTTCCCCTTGTTTCAACCTTTAAAAAAATATCAAGGATGAGTCCTGGAAGCGAAGAGGAACCCAACTGGCATCACTACAGCATAAGACAAAGGATTGAATTTCTTTTTAAATGTCAGATGGACAATACCCAGGCAAAAAAACATGATAAAAAAGTTAATTATCTGCTTTTGGTTTATTTTTTAACAATTGCTCTCATATTTTATGGGGGAACAAAAATAAATCTATATAAAGCCGGGTTTATAAAAAATAAAGCTGAAAAAATAATTATATCTGAACTTCAAAAAAATCCTGATAACTTTGAACTTTACAATTATCTGGGTAATCTCATGATGGAACAGGAAAAAGAGGAAAAAGCTATAAAAGCATTTGAAAAAGCTTTAGACTTAAATGAAAACTTACCTGAAACCCTTAACAATCTTGCCTGGATTTATATTACATCTAAAAACAAAAACATTCAAAATGCCAACAAAGGAGTAAACCTTGCAAAAAAAGCAGCTGAGATCATTGACGATCCGCCTTCTTATCTCCTTGACACTCTTGCCGAAGGATATTTTAGAAAAGGAAATAGGGAAAAAGCCTGTTTTTTAGCTAAAGAAGCATATAAAAAATCCAAGGGAAACAATACCTATTATAAAGATCAAATAAAAAAAATCTGCGATAAAAACAGTGAAATTATTTACTGAGTATATTTATACAAAACCCTCTAACTCTTACTAAGGAGTTTATCTTGGCAAAAAGCTTTTTTTACAGATAATAAACAGGTGAATAAAAAATGAAAAAAAGACCAATAGTCAAACCATTAATGTTTTTTATTGCAGCTATACTTTTATCAACTGGAATCTTTTATTTTATCAAACCTCTTCCTGATGGAACTAACTTTGAAAGTGATTTTCAAAATGTTTCTCAAATCAAATTTTTAAAAGATCTGACCTGGGTTAATAAAGAAAACACCCTTGAAAAAGATCATGAAATTTTAAATACTATTTTAAAAAAAATTGATGAGGCAAAAGACTTTATTCTTATTGATATGTTTTTATTCAATGACTTTATGGGAAAACCTCTTAAAAAAGATCAAAGCCTTTCCAATAAGCTTAAAAATGCATTAATAGAAAAAAAGAAACAAAATCCTGATATTTTTATCTGTGTAATTACAGATCCAATAAACACAGTATACAACGGCCTTGTTAATCCTATATTTGAAGAACTTGAAAAAAATAAAATCAAGCTGATATTTACAAACCTTGATGAATTAAGGGACAGCAACCCTGTTTACTCTGCTTTTTACAGGGTTTTTTTAAAAAGTTTTGGAAACTCTCCTGCTGAAACAATAAAAAGCCCATTTGGAGATGAAAAAGTTTCCATAAGAAGCTATTTCAAGCTTTTAAACTTTAAGGCAAATCACAGAAAAACTTTTATCTGCAACACTTCTTCAGATATTTTTGCAATTGTAAGCTCTTTTAATCCTCATGACCCAAGTTCATACCACTTAAATGCCGGTGTTTTATTCAATGGAAAAGCAGCCCTTGATCTTCTTGAATCTGAAAAGGCAGTACTTGAAATTTCAGGTTTTAAAAACTTTCCTGAATTTAATTTTAATTTTGACAATCAAGAAACCAGGGAAAAAATAAAAATAGTCACAGAAAATAAAATTTCACAAAACTTAATAAGCCTTATTAATTCAACTCAAAAAGAAGATAGTCTTGAGCTTGTAATGTTTTATCTTTCCCATAGAAAAACAATAAAAGCACTTAAGTCAGCTGCAAAAAGAGGAGTAAAAGTAAAGGTTTTGCTTGATGCTAATAAAGACGCTTTTGGAAGAAAAAAAAATGGAATCCCAAATAGAGTTACTGGAAAAGAACTAAATAACAGCGGGATTTTTGTAAAATGGGGAAATACCAAAGGAAACCAGCTTCACTCAAAACTTGTTCTCATAAAAAAATCCTCGGGAGAAAATTTTCTTATCACAGGCTCTGCCAACCTTACCAGAAGAAACCTTGACAACTATAATCTTGAAACCAATGTTATTGTAAAAGCAAAAACAGATACAACTTTTTTTAAAGATGTTGTAAACTATGTTAATATCTTATTTTCAAATACAGACTCAAAACAATTCAGTCTGGACTATGATAAACTTGGTAAAAATTTGTTTTTAAAAAGATATTTATATTTATTTATGGAAAAAACAGGAATTTCAACTTTTTGAAAAGGAAAAAAATGAAAATAAATACAAAAAACTTAATTACTGACAAAAAATTTATTAGGCTTGTTTATCATTTTATCAGGACATACTCAAAAACATTAAGATTTGAAGTTGTAAATGAAAAAAAATGGATGAACCTTTTAAATAAAGGTGAAAAAGTAATTTTATGTACACTCCATCAGCAGTTTTTTTCATATATCAGATATTTCAAAACCTACTCCCATCTAAATCCATCACTTATGATAAGCAAAAGCAAAGACGGTGAAATGATAGCAGGAGTTGCAAAACATACAGGATGGCATTGTGCACGGGGTTCTTCTTCAAGGGGTGGAAAAGATGCTCTTAACGAAATGATTGAACAAGTTGAGAAATCAGGAATTGGAGCCCATATTGTGGACGGACCCACAGGTCCTGTTGGAATAGTAAAAAACGGTGCAGTTAAAATGGCAGCCACCATTGGTGGTTATCTTGTTCCCATGCACTCAATCACTGAAAAAGACTGGCACGCCTCAAGCTGGGATAAATTTATAATTCCAAAACCTTTTTCAAAAGTTAAAATTGTTTACGGAGAGCCTATAAAGGTTGAAAAAACCGAAAACATTGAATTATTGGAAAAATACAGACAAAAACTTGAAAACAAACTAAAACCTCATTTAAAATATTTTGATTAAAATCAAAACTTGATTTTATAGTTATTCATATTGATTTTAAACCCATAAAAAAACGGAGGCAATAATGACAACAGCCGAAAAAAAAGAAAGAAGACAAAAGGTTATAGACGCTCTTAATGAAGCCAGAGCTATGGAACTTCATGCCATTCATCAGTATATGAATCAGCATTACAATTTAGACGATATGGACTATGGCGAACTTGCAGCCAAGGTGAAACTCATTGCAATAGATGAAATGCGCCATGGTGAAATGTTTGCTGAAAGAATCAAAGAACTTGGCGGAGAGCCAGTAACAGAACCTTTGGATAAAGTCACAAAAGGTCAGGATGTTAATTTAATCTTTGGTTTTGATGCAGAACTTGAAGATGACACTATAGACAAATACAATCAGTTTGCCCTGATATGCAGGGAAAACGGAGACAGCACAAGCGTGAAAATATTTGAGCAGATAATTGACGAGGAGCAGGCACATTTCAATTATTTTGATGATGTTAAAGAACATATTGAAAGACTTGGAAACACCTACCTTGCAAAAATTGCAGGGACTCCTTCTGATACAGGTACTGGGGCAAACGGATTTGTAAACACAGCCAATTAATTTTTACCTGAAGTTTTTCGATTTATCTTTTAAGTTCAAAACAATAAACAGGACATTTTTTGTCCTGTTTTTTTATTTTATCCTTGAAATTTATAAATCTGCAATTAGTGTTTAAATAACTGGTTAAAAAAATCAGTTAACTCTGACAAATCAATTATGTTTTAATCCCTCAAAAATTATTTTTATTCTTTAGAACCAACTAAGAATTAATCTTTTTTTGTATTATTAATTGATCAAAAATCAGAATTTTTATTTAACTATTGATTAAAATTTTGCCTGTACAAGGCATTTTTTTTAACAAAAATGAAAGGTAATTTTAATGACTTTAGCCCAAAACGGTAAAACAATTAAAGTGCATTACACAGGCAAGCTTGAAAACGGAGAAACCTTTGATTCTTCAAAGGGAAGAGAGCCGCTTGAATTTACAATGGGTGCCGGCCAGATGATACCAGGATTTGAAAAAGGCGTAGACGGGATGAAAGTGGGTGAAACCAAAGAAATTGTTGTTTCTCCTGAAGAAGGATACGGCGAAAGAAGAGAAGATCTTGTTGCAGAATATGATAAATCAATGTTTCCAGAAAATCTGGAACTCAAAGAAGGAATGCAGCTTGAGTCACAAACAGAAACAGGACAAATAATTCCCCTTGTAGTTAAAAAAATCGAAACCAACAAGGTTACTATTGACGCAAATCATTTCCTGGCAGGAAAAAAACTTGTTTTTGAAGTTGAGGTTGTTGCTGTATCATAAAAATTGTTGATTAACTAAATTACAGGGTTTAGACCCTGTAATTTTTTATCTTAAATAAACAAAATTAATGATTTCAACAATTTTCTAATTAATACAGACTTTTCTAACCTGAATAAGATCGCACTTACCCTGAAAAACTTTATCAATTCCATCTTGCTTAAGAGTTGTCATTCCGTCTTCAATACCCTGGTTTTTAAGTTCTTCCATTAATGACTGTCTTTGAATAAGCTTTTTAAGTTTATCGCTGCCTAAAAGAAGCTCATGAAGCCCTGTTCGTCCTAAATAACCAGTTTGATTACACTTTTGGCATCCATTAGGCCTATATAAAACAAGATCTTTTGAATATGGAATTTTAAGATGCTTTTCAAATGCTTTGTCTCCATATTCATGAACAAGTTCAAAATATTCGTCTTTAGTTGGATGATACTCTTCCTTGCAGTGTTTACAAAGTGTTCTTACAAGCCTCTGAGCCATGATACAAAGAATTGCATCGGCAAAATTAAAAGGATCCATCCCCATATCAAGAAGCCTTGTAATAGTTTCAGGAGCAGAGTTTGTATGAAGAGTTGAAAAAACAAGATGACCTGTAAGAGAAGCCTCAATGCCTATTTGAGTAGTTTCCTTATCCCTCATTTCACCAACCATTATAACATCGGGATCAGCCCTGAGAAAAGACCTCATGGCAGCCGCAAAATCAAATCCTATTTTGGGCCTGACCTGAACCTGGCGAAGACCTTTCTGAGTTATTTCAACTGGGTCTTCAGCTGTCCATATTTTTCTTTCAGGTTTATTTATATATCCAAGGGCAGAATGAAGAGTTGTTGTTTTACCCGAACCTGTAGGACCGCATACAAGAACAATTCCATAGGGCATTGCTATGCATTTTATAAATTCATCAAAATTTCTTTTGGAAAATCCCATATCAACAAGGGGAATAGGATCCCCTGAAGCAAGAAGCCTTAAAACAACATCTTCCACCCCGCCCTGGGTTGGAATTGTTGCCATACGAAGCTCTAAGTCTTTTCCTCCAAATTTTTTAAACTTTATTTTTCCGTCCTGGGGCTTTCTTTTTTCTGCAATATCAAGATCTGCCATGATTTTAAGCCTTGAAACAATTGCATTCTTAAAATGATAAGGAACTGTCTGATAAAGCATACAAGAACCATCAATTCTAAATCTTACCTCAGTATTGGTTTTACCTAAATAAGGTTCTATATGAATATCTGAAACATTTCTTGAATTGGCATCAAGGATTATTTTATTTACCAGCTGAACAATTGCAGAACTTTCCTCACTTACTGCTGATTCTGCTTCTTCCACCTCAATTTCTTCTTCACTCATCTGTGACAAAATTTCATCTATAGAGTCAAGTTGATCCTCTTTTTGGGTGAAGTGTTCAAGCATTTTTAAAATATCTTCTTTAAAAGAAAAACAATATTTAACTTTTTGTCCCGGAAAAAGAGACTTAATATCAGAAATCCTCTGGATGTCTTCGGGGTTGTCTATTGCAATTAAGGGATAGCCCTCTTCATCTGTTTTTACAGGTACCCATTTATTGCTCTTAAGAAAAGATACTTTAAGACCCCTCATAAGTTCGCCTGGAATTGGCATTGTTGATTCAAATTTAACATAATTTACTTTGAAATATCTTGCTATTGATTCCCCAATATCGTCTTTTGAAATCCTAAACTCTTTTAAAAGTATTTCTTCTACGCTTTTTTTCAAACTCCTTGCTTTTGAAGTTGCGTTATCAAGCTCTTTTTTGGTTAGAATATGATTTTCAAGAAGGTAATCAAATTTTCTCGGTCGCCTTTGAGTTGCAAGTCTTTTTTGATTATGAAGGGCTATTCCAAGAACCTGGGCAAGCTCAAGAACATAAATTTCATCCCTTTTTTCAAAGGCCATTCCGCTTTTTTTGTTTATAAGCTGAACAGCTCCAAGAAGAAATTTTTTATAAATTATGGGAACAACAAGAACCTGCCTTGTTGTAAATCCGGTTTTTTTATCCCAGCTTTTGTCAAACTCCAGCTCAGGATCCATTTTTTTCAATTCTTTATCGTCATAAACATTTTCAATGTTTACAAGTGCTTGCTTATAAACACAATAACCAGCAAGGGAGGTTTGGGAAATTGGAACTCGAATTTCAGATATTTCATCTCCGGTTTTAAATCTTGAAACAAGCTCTTTTTTTACACCGTCAACATAATAAATAGTAAGCCTGTCACATTCAAAAAGAGAAGTAATTTCATCCTTTAAATTTATTAAAATTTCATCAAGTTTTACAGCACCATTAATTTTATTGGTGATAGTCTGAAGCTTGGTTCTGTACTCTACTTCTGACTTAAGATGCTGAATATCATCGATGTTTTCGTTCATATATCCCTATTATCCCTGTCTGAGTTATCAGGTTTTATTTTGTTTTTCGGAAAAAATATTTTTTTAATTCCTGCTCCCCCAAGAAGAAGAGAAAAAATCACAAAACTTAGGTTAACAAAAAAAACAGACCCTGTAATTGCTTCCAGCTCCTGTCTTTGAACAAAAAACTTTACAATAACAGCAATGGAGGCGGCCAAAAGAACAATACCTGTTATTAAATCTTTTTTATTTTTCATTTATCTTAATAAATCCTTTCAAAACTAATTAAAACCTGAATTAAGGGTTTGAGGTAAAATATACTCTGATATTGAGTAACTTTCAAGTTTGGTTCAAATCTAAAAAACAATAAAAAGACAAACCAAACTCTTCAAGTTCTATTTGCCCTTAAGATTAAGATGAGTTGGCTAAAAACTTGAAAGTTTTATACAAAATAAATCAAAGTTTCATCAGGGGTAATTATTGTAAATTAACAATGTCTTTTTCAAATTTTAATTCAAGTTCTTCAAGCTCTATTGTTTTTAACTCAAGCTCATCAAACAAACTTTCAATTTCTTCCTGAACAATTGAAATACGCTTGGAAACACTGCTCATTTTTTCCACATCTCCTGTTTCAGAAGCATTTTGCATATCATCTCCAAGCTTTTTTTCCTCCTCTTCAAATAAAATTATTTTATCTTCAATTTTCTTGATTTCTTTTTTTAAAGGACGAACTGCCCTTGATTTTTCCTGAATTACAATGGCTCTTTGCCTTTTAATCAGTTTTTTATCCTGATTGTTTTCAGAAACTTCTTTTTTAGACTGTTCGCCCAGCTCTTCTTCCCACCCCACCTTTTCTAGAAACTCCTGATAAGTCCCTTCAAAAACTTCAATTTTATCACGATAAAAAACTATGAGTTTTTGAGCAACCGCATCAAGAAGCATTTCATTATGGGTAACCATTAAAACCGCTCCTGAAAAATTGTCCAGTGCTGAAAGAAGAGCATCACAAGAATCCATATCAAGATGGTTGGTAGGCTCATCAAGAAACAAAAAATTTGTTGGTCTTGCCAAAAGCTTTCCAAGCATCACCCTGCTTCTTTCTCCCCCTGAAAGAATACCCACAGGCTTTAAGGCATCATCTCCTGGAAAAAGCATTGCTCCGCAAATGGATCTTACCTTTGTCCTGTCAAGTTCATTGTTTGCGTAAAACACTTCATCTTCAACAGTGTTTTCATCTTTTAAATCATCAAGAAAATCCTGAACATAAACTCCTGGCCTTGCGTTGTTGTTAAAATTTATTTTACCTGAATCAGGCTGAATGATTCCTGAAAGGATTTTTACAAGAGTTGTTTTTCCACGACCATTTGCACCAATTATTCCTATTTTTTCCCCTGAATTAATTGAAAAACTTAAATTGCTTATAATTTTTTTTTCTTCTGAGTAGGAAAAATCAAGATTTTTTACATTTAAAATCTGTTTTCCTGAAAAAGGGACCTCATTAAAGGAAAAATCCAGCTGTTCAATTTTATCCAGTTTTTGCTTACTGCCCATTTTTTCCAAAGATTTCACCCTTGACTGAACCATTCCAGCAAGCCTTGCCTTGGCACGAAATCTTGTAATAAAAAGTTCTACTTCTTTTTTTCTTTTTTCTTCATTTACCCTTGTTTTTTCATAAATTTCTTCTTCTAAAATTATTTTCTCATAATATGACTGGGTATTCCCTTGGACTTTTTTCAATTTTTTCCGATGAATACCTGCAACATGGGTTACCACAGAATCCATAAATCTTCTGTCATGGGTGATTAACAAAAATTCCTTTGGCCATTTGGATAAAAATTCTTTCAACCATCTTATGGAAACTATATCAAGATAGTTTGTAGGCTCGTCAAGAAGAAGAAAGTCTGGCTCTCCCACAAGAAGTTTTGCAAGATTTATTCTCACCTGATACCCCCCTGAAAATTCCTTTGGAGATCTTTCAAAATCTGAAACTGAAAAACCAAGCCCTGAAAGAATTTTTTCAGCTTTCCAAATACTTTCCTTCTCATTTGGCGGAAGGGAGGCAGAAACTTCTTTTAAAAGAGTTTCCTTTGAAAAATCTAATATCTGGGTCAAATAGCCTGTTTTGTAGTTTCTAGGTGTCATTATTTCACCCTGGTCAGGTTCAGTTCCACCTGTGATAAGTCGCAAAAGGGTTGACTTCCCATGCCCGTTTTTGCCTACCAGCCCTACTTTTTCACCTGAATTTATTTTAAAGTTTATTGAGTCAAACAAAACATTTTGACCAAAACTTTTTGTTACCCCTGAAACTGAAATCACTTTATTTATACTCCTTGGTCCTTGATAGACCTAAATATTTTTCTTGACTTATATTCTAAAAATCCATAGTTATCCAAAACAAATAATCTGTCTAAGATATTAAATTATATATTTTTTTTATCTGATGAATACCTTGAACAAACATCTTTTTTTTAATAATATTTATATTTTAAATCAAAAAACATTTTGCACTTTTGATTTTAAATATTATTACACAATGCTAAAGACAAGTAAAAATGGTAAAAGTTTTTTAAATCTCAATATATTTTATAATAAAGAGTTGAAAGGAAGGGGATAGAATGACAAAATTTGTTTATACCTTCGGCAACGGCATAGCTGAAGGAAATGCCGCCCAGGCAAATCTTCTTGGCGGAAAAGGTGCAAACCTGGCTGAAATGGCAACTTTGGGCTTGCCTGTTCCTCCAGGTTTCACAATTACAACAGATTTTTGCAATGAATACTTTAAAAACGGCGGCAAATACCCTGATTCTCTTGTCCAGGAAGTTGAAACTGCTTTGAAAGAAGTAGAATCAATAATGGAGATGAAATATGGAGATCCAGACTCTCCTTTACTTGTTTCATGCAGATCTGGAGCAAGGCAGTCCATGCCGGGAATGATGGAAACCGTTTTAAATGTTGGTCTTTGTCCTGCAACTATCCCGGGCCTTATTAAAAAAACAGGCAATGAGTGGTTTGTATATGATGCTTATAGACGTCTTATCATGATGTATTCCGATGTTGTGATGGAAAAAGCTGAAGAAATAGTTCCTGTTGATGGACAGGAAATAAGAGTTCAGCTTGAAAATATGATGGACGACCTAAAATTTGAAAAAGAATATGAAAATGACACAGATCTGAAAGTAGAAGATCTGAAGTTTCTTTGCGAGGAATTCAAGAAAAAAATCCTTGACACCTTTGGCACTCCATTTCCTGATGATCCCAAAAAACAGCTTTGGGGTTCAATTGGAGCAGTATTTAAAAGCTGGTTTGGAAAAAAAGCCAATTCATACAGAAGAATTGAAGGTATCCCAGATGAATGGGGAACAGCCTGTACAGTAATGAGTATGGTTTATGGAAATATGGGCGAAACATCTGCAACAGGGGTTGCCTTCACAAGAAACCCAGCAACAGGTGAAAACAAATTTTATGGTGAGTGGCTTGTAAATGCACAAGGCGAAGATGTTGTTGCCGGATACAGAACTCCCAACCCATTAAATGATGACACCAAAAATGATCAAAACAAGCACCTTGTTTCTCTTCAGCAGCAGATGCCAAAAGTTTATGAAGAGCTTTACGAGATAAGAAATACCCTTGAAAAGCATTATAAGGACATGCTGGACATAGAATTTACTATCCAGGAAAATAAACTTTTCATGCTTCAGTGCAGAATCGGCAAAAGAACCGGAGCTGCAGCACTTAATATGGCAATGGAAATGCTTGCCGAAGGCATAATTAATGAAGAAACCTGTGTTACAAGATTAAAACCTGCCCAGCTTGACGAACTCCTTCATCCCATAGTGGATCCTTCAGCTGAAGCTAAAACAAATCCAGTTGCAAAAGGGCTTCCTGCAGGCCCCGGCGGTGCAATAGGGCAAATTGTTTTTACTGCTGAAGACGCAGTCAAATGGTACAAAGAAGGAAAAGAAGTCATTCTTTTAAGGGAGGAAACAAACCCCGAAGATGTTGAGGGAATGAGAGCTGCCAATGCAATTCTTACAGGAAAAGGCGGAATGACAAGTCATGCGGCTCTTGTTGCAAGGGGCTGGGGCAAATGCTGTATAGTAGGTGCTTCAATGCTTCAAATAAACTCTGCAAAAAAAGAACTTAAAATCGGCTCAAAAATATATAAAGAAGGAGATACCTTTACATTAAACGGTACCAGAGGTCTTGTTTATGAAGGAACTCTCCCCATGCTCGATGCTACAGAGAACCCCAATTTTCAAAAATTTATGTCAATAGTAGATAAATTCAGAACAATGGGTGTAAGATCTAATGCTGAAACTACAAAAGATGCAAAAGCTTCCCTTGAACTTGGTGCAGAAGGCATAGGTCTTTTTAGAACAGAACATATGTTCTACGGAGAAAACTCGGAAGAACCTCTTTTCCTTTTAAGAAAAATGATTCTAAGCTCCAATGAAGATGAAAGACGACTGGCTCTTGATGAGCTTGCTCCTTTTGTCAAATCAAACCTTAAGGAAACCATGGAAGTAATGAACGGACTTCCAGTAACAATTAGGCTTCTTGATCCTCCCTTGCATGAATTTGTTCCCCATTCAAAAGAACAGCAGGAAGAAGTTGCTAAAGCTTTGAATATAGATGTATCAGAAGTTGTAAAAAGGGGTGAAGGACTCAAGGAAAGCAATCCCATGATGGGACATAGAGGCTTTAGACTCGGAATTACTTTTCCTGAAATTACAGAAATGCAGGTAAGAGGAATACTTGAAGCTGCAGCAGAAATGATTAAAGAAGGAAAAGATCCAAAGCCTGAAATTATGGTGCCCGTAACTTGCGACGCCAAAGAACTTATAATTGCAAAAGAAATTACTGATAGAGTTTATGCCCAGGTTAAGGAAGCGTTCAAGCTGGAGAAAATCAACTACTCCTTTGGAACAATGATAGAAATTCCAAGAGCGGCTCTGCTTGCCCATGAAATGGCTGAAATTGCAGAATTCTTTTCTTTTGGAACCAATGACCTTACCCAGATGACCTATGGATTCAGCAGAGATGATTCAGATGTTTTCATGGGTCAATATCTTGATTATGAAATAATTGAAGACGACCCTTTTCAGACCATTGATAAAAAAGGGGTTGGACAACTGATAACCTATGCTGTTGAAAGAGGAAGACAGGCAAGACCCGGTCTTAAAATAGGAATATGCGGAGAACATGGAGGTGATCCTGATTCAGTTGAGTATTGTTTTGAAAAAGGACTCGACTATGTAAGCTGCTCACCATTCAGACTGCCCATAGCAAGACTTTCAGCAGCTCAGGCTGAAATTAAGGCAAAAAAAAAGAATAAGTAAAACAAAAAAAGCATCATCTGGAAAAGCTCTAAAATCCAGATGATGCTTTATATTATTTAAATAAATTTAAAAAACTTCTACTATTTTTTAGGAGGCATCATTACAGCCTCACCATCAATCAATTCTTTTCCATCCTGATTTATACACTGAGTTCTTAAGACAACCCTGTTTTTCTCAGGAATTAACTCTTTAACTTCAACCCTTGCTGTAACAGTATCGCCTATTTTTACAGGTGCAAGAAAAACAATATCTTGTTTGAGATAAATTACACCGGGTCCGGGAAGCTTTGTTCCAAGCACTGTAGATATAAATCCAGCACTGAGCATTCCATGGGCAATTCTTGTTTTAAACATTGTATTTTTTGCATATTCTTCGTTTACATGGGCTGGGTTAAAATCCCCTGTTATACCCGCAAACTGATATATATCAAATTCTGTCACCGTTTTTGTAAATTCAGCAGAATCGCCTATTTTCATTTGTGATACAGTTTTGCCAGTTTCCATCTATACCTCTTCTAGTTGTTTAATATTTCAGCTTTTATTTTATGCTGCTTCACTTTCTGCTTTTTTTCCCTGCTTATTTTTTGCCGTTGTTTTTTCTTCAAGATCTCTTTCAAGGAGCCAGGAAGAAATTTTTGGTGCAAATTCTTTTTGATATCTTGAACTTACATAAATTCCTATATGTCCTGTTTCAAGACAAAGATCTTCTGTATCCTTACTTCCAATCACAGATGTAATCTTATCTGAAGCAGAAGGAGGAACAAGATGATCAAACTTTCCATAAATATTTAATACCGGCATTGTGATTTTCTTAAGATCCACTTTTTCACCGCCTATGACAAGTTCATTTTTTATGAGAAGATTTTTCTGATAAAAATCCTTAATAAACTGCCTAAAGGTTTCTCCGGGTAAATCAGGACTGTCATAAATCCATTTCTCCATTCTTACAAAGTTCTCAAGAAATGATTTATTATCAATATTGTGTAAAAAACCTTTATATTTATCTATCATTAACCTTGCCGGATTTAGGAGAAGAAACCCAAAATTCATTATATCGCCGGGAATATTTCCAAATCCCTCAACCACTTTGTCCACATCAATTTTATTCATCCACACATGCAAAAGACCTTCATTGGTATCAAAGCTTGTGGGAGTAACTGTAAGAACAAGATTTTTAACTTTTTCAGGATGAAGAGCTGAATATATGGTACAAAAAGTTCCACCCATGCAAATTCCCATAAGATTTACTTTTTTTGAATTCTCTCTTTTTCTTATAAAATCTACCATATTATCGATATATCCATTTACATGGTCATCAATGGTAAGATATTTATCTTTGGTTGATGGATATCCCCACTCAATCATGTATACATCCACTCCATCATTTAAAAACTTTTCAACAACACTTCTTCCCGGCTGAAGATCAAGCATTGTTTCTCTGTTGATCAGGGCGTAAACAATAAGAAGAGGAGTTTTTCTCTTTTTCTCCGTTGAGTTTGATTTGTAGTATTTAAGCTTTACCCGATCTTCCTGATGAACTATTTCATAGGGTGTTTGAGCTATTCCGTCATTAAGTTCACTTGTTAAAACATCATATGCATCATTAAGATATGAATTAACTTTGGATGCATTCTTTGCAACATCTTTTAAAAAATTATCAGTTACCTGCGACATTCCAACCATTGCTACCCCCGTTGATCTAATTGTTTTTCGCTTTTTTTTCCAACTTTTTTACTGTTCTTTTAAGCTCAGAGATTTCCTTGTACAATTCATCAAGTTCTGATTTTGTAGGAATAGGTAAAGTCGAAAGGAAATCTTCAAGCACAGCATCACGAGCTGACTTGAACTGAGCCATATTTTCAAGAGTTTTAGCCATAACAGAAACATACTCACTGGAATGAAACATTGACATATAATTAGCTTCAAGCTTTTTAAGCCAGATATTATAATATTCCTCGGAATTTTCAGGGAGTTTCCCCTCTGCCATCATTTTTTCCAGATCTTTTTGCATGAATATAAAAGTTTTTTCCATGGGAAGATAAAGAAAATAAAGAAACTCAATAACAGCTGAGTTAAACAGATTAAACTTGTCTAATGCTGTTGCAATTTTTTCATTATATTCTCTTCCTAAGCCAACCTGGGGCATTCCAAGAATTCTTGAAAGTTCTTTTTCATAAAAGCTTTCCCATTTTTTAAAAAGCCCTTTATCAATTTTAGTAAAATCAAAAGCTGTGAAATTATTTTTTAAACCCTCGAACTGCTCTTTGCTTTTTTCCTGAAAAATCTTAAAAGTTTCTGACATTGAATTCATTATGGCCTCCAAGGCTTTTCGCCTTTCTTCCATTGACTTTTCTGACAAAAAAGTTTCATCAGGATTTTTTAGTGAACCTAAAAAAGACTCCCAGGATTTAATCGCCAAAACCCACGTGGAGTTAACCTGTTCCATTGATTTTTCAAATTCTTCATGATTAAAGGAATTAAGCTCTCCTTTATTCCAGGTCTTAGACAAATCATCAAAAAACTGCTCTGAAAGATTAACCCAGCTTTCAAACATTTCGCTCCTTTTATCTTCAGTTTTTTCTCTATTATCTTCTTTTAGTAACAATATTACTCAAATGAGGAATTTCAACTCCAAGATCTAAAAAAAATATAATTGCAAATATTAAGCCAAACTTATTTAATTTTAGTTTTGGTTAAATTATTTCTTGTGTTAAAATCTTTATGAAGTATATGAATTATGTGAATTTTCAATAGAATATCAAATTTGTTTTTTTCAATCAAGCACTTTTTTCCAAAGAACCTTGTTAATGCTATAAAACTGTATATTTCAAATTTTATTTTAATATCTATATTTTCAATAAGAGTAACCTGTTTCTAATTTTTCTGATACAAATAAAAAATATTTGTTTAAATAAAAAATTCAAAAGGTGATGATTTGACTGATAAAATAGCGATACTATCAGACATCCATGGAAATTATGATGCTTTAAAAGCTGTGTTTGAAGATATGGAAATACAAAACGTATCTGAAGCTGTGAGTCTTGGGGACAATATTGGCTATGGCCCTGAACCAAATCAGGTAATAAGTTCACTTAAATTAAGATCAATTCCTTCGGTTCTTGGAAACCACGAACTTGGGATTTTAAAACCTGAAATAAAAAAATGGTTCAATCCTCTATCTCGGGAAGCTCTTGATATTACAGAAAATATTCTAACTAAAAACTCAGTTGAAGAAATTTCAGAATACCCTCAAAACCTTGTAAAAAACAATATTCTTTTTGTCCACGGTGCTCCTCCGGATAAAGTTTTAAGATATATCTTTGAATTTTCGCCTTCCGGTTTAAAAAAACTTTTCTCCAACTATCCCGAACATCTTTGTTTTATAGGACACACCCACAAACTTGGAATCATATGCCTGGAAAACAACAATATAATCAAATCGCAGATTAAAAAGTTTACAGTTCTAGATAGAAATAAAAGATATATAATAAATTCAGGAAGCATAGGCCAGCCAAGGGATGGAGATAAAAAAGCCAAATATTTAATACTCAACAAAAAAAAAATGGAAATTGAGCTGAGATCTGTTGAATATGATAGAAAAACTGTAAAGAAAAAAATAATTCAACTGAGATTTCCCCATGTTTTCGCCGATATGCTCTAATTTAAAATAAAGTACTTTATGTTTTTAAATTAAGATATTTCAAAAAACTTCAAAAAAACATTTTTTGAACTTATCCCAGTGATATCAACTAACTAAAAAAGCCTGAATTAAGCAAAACTTCCTAATTTTGCTTAATTCAGGCTTAAGAACTAAACCTTAATTTTTAATAAGCAACTTGTCTCCTGGCTGGATAGAATTGTTTTTCATCTTATTTATTTTTTTTATTTCCTCAACACTTACTTTGTATTTTCGTGAAATACCGTACAAGGTATCACCTTTTTTTACAGAGTGGTAAACTTTTTTTACATTCTCCACTTTTATAGAACTTTCATCTTTTTTTAAAGAAAGAGGCTTTTTGTCTTTAACTGAAGATTCTTTTGGAGATGGGATATTTAAAACTGTTTTGTTTTTTTCCACCAAATCTTTTAGATCGTCAATCTTTTTTTCAATTACAAAAAATCTTTGATCAATTTTTCTGTCAATTTCATTTAAAAAACTTGAAAGCTCGTCTTTTGGCGATGAAGCAGAACTTGAAAAATTATATCTTATTTCAATAACTTCACTTTTTATATCCGCAAGAGTTTGTTTAAGTTCTTTTACACTGTCCCCTTTAGGAATAGAGCTGCCACTGCCTAGATTGTTTTCACCGGGCAATTTCACAAGAATAAAAATAAGCAAAATCAAAACAAAACCGCCAAGCAGAAAAAATGGAAAGTCTGCTCTTTTTAAAATTTTTTTCATCCTATCATCTTCCTTTAAATTTTTGATGCTTTTTTTTACAGACACTGATTCTTCACCATAATAGTTTTCTTCAATCCGGGGATCAAACCTGTTATTGTCACCCATAAGATCCTCCTAAAAATAAAATGCTTGCGAATTTTAACTTATCCCAATATCTTGAACTTATACTATAGAAACACCAAGATTAAATTCTAAATTCTGGTTTTTATCAATGCCTAAATTAATTGCAGTCCTAACAATCCTTTTTATCTTCTTCATTGAAGGCCAGCCCCAGGCCTTTGAAAACAGTATTGGAATTAGGTTCAAGCTCATTCCTGCCGGAGAATTTTATATGGGAAGTCCAAAAAAAGAAAAAGGGCACCAAAGGGATGAAAAACTTCATAAAGTATATATAACAAAGCCTTTTTACATAGCAGAAACTGAAACCACCCAGCAGCAATGGTACAATCTTATGAAAAACAACCCCTCTTCAAACACAAACAAACGACCTGATTGTCCTGTAGAAAACGTTTCATGGAATGATGCAATTGAATTTATCAATAAACTAAACAAAAGTGAAGGAACAAACAGCTATAGACTTCCTACTGAAGCTGAATGGGAATATGCATGCAGAGCAGGAACAAATTCAGCCTTTTTCACAGGGGATAGAACCTCTTTGGACTGCAGCTTTGACAAAGCTCTAAATTCAGCTGGATGGTATTGCGGCAACTCAGGGATGCAAAACCCATATTACAATTTAAAACATAAACCTGTTGGACTTAAAAAACCAAACAAATTCGGGCTTTATGATATGCACGGAAATGTAATGGAATGGTGCCTTGACTCAACAAAATGGAAACATTTATTTACAACAGATGTAATGGCCTCACTTGAAACCTATATTGATGGAATAAAAGATCCTCTTGGCAAAAAAGGTGAGAAAAAAATACTCAGAGGCGGGTCTTTTGTACATAGTGCTGAAATGGCAAGGGCCGCAAAAAGATTTTTTTTCGGGCCCAAGGTAAAAAGAAATTATATTGGGTTCAGGATTGTAAGAGAAACAAGATAGTTTTTTTCAAAAAAACAAAACTATACTTTTTAAATTTCTTAAGTCAAATATAAAATTTATGCTTCAAAACACTCCTGATATCATAAAAATTAAACCTTTCAATTAAGCTAAAATAAAATTTAAATTTTCACTGAATTACTTATGATAGAGAAATTCTTTCTTTTTCCTGCAAGCATCCCAAAACATATTGGCTCCGTTAAGTGCGTCTTCTGACTTAAAAGGCTGGGAAGCAATTTTTTCAAGAGTTTTGCTGTCAAATTTTTTCTTTTCAGCCAGTTCAGCTCCGGCCTTAATTAAGGCATCTTTTATTTCTTTAACATGATCTGGTACAAGTTCATCCATTGCAAGTGAGTATGAAAACGGCTTTAAAACTGCACCCAGATAATTTGAACGAAAATTTTTAGAAATTCTTTTTACATGATCAACAAGACCGTCAAAGTTATCAAGCTCATAAAAACCGCAAACACTTAAAAGAGCAATATCTGGCACAGAGTCAAGTCGTTTTGCGTGCCTGTAATGGCCGTCAACCAATTCAAACTCAGGCTCCACAAGAGGGATAATCCTGTCTACAAAGGTTTTAGTCTGGGCTGTCATTCCATCTACATAAAGAGGAGTCCCCAAAACAAGAATATCAGCCTTTTTAATTTTCTCAAGAAGTTCAGGCATATCATCCTTAAACATACAGATACCTGGAGTTTTAACCCAGCATGAAAAACATCCTGTGCAATAATTTATTTTTTTATCTGCAAGATAAATTTTTTCAGCCTGGGCCCCTGCACTTTCAGCTCCCTTAATTAAAAGATCAACAGCAATGTCTGTCATTCCCTTTTTTTTGGTAGGGCTTCCGTTTACAAAAAGAATTTTCATTTTATAACTTCCTTCTTAGTTTTGGCCTAAAAAATTAAGAGACTTCCAATTTAGTAAAAATAAAAACAATCAAATTGAAACTCATTTTTTAGGTTTAGGTTTTTTATTTCCAAGAACTTTTTGATGGAATGCCCTTTCAAAAATATATGTCCTGAATTTTCTGGCAATGTCAGTAAGCTCAAGGGTGATTTCCGCATTTTTTTCCATTGATATATGTTTGGTAATTTTTTTTCTCAAAAGCATTTCATTTTTTGCAACAACTTTTGCTGCTTTTGCATAAAAAACAAGCTCTAAAGGCTCAATCCCAAATTCCTTAAGCCTTAAAAACGCACTGGCAGCGAAAAGATCTGTTTCATCAAACATTTCATTTGCAGCAGGAATTAAAAGCTCTTGTTCAATTAAAAACTCAAGTTCTTCTTTTTTAAGGGAGGTAAGTTTTAAAAAACTTTCTCTATCATATAAATTTTCAGAAATTGTTCCAAAGACAAACTCATGCAAAGTCTCCATAACATAGAGGTCATCCTGTTTTTTTCTGCTTTTAACAATTTCCTTGATTTCAGAAATTTTAAGCCTGTTTTTTTCTTTTAGTTTTTTAATCAGATTTATTCTTGAAACAGTGGAAGGATGATACCAGGCCATATTTTTCCCTGTTTTCACAGGTTTTGGCAAAAGCTCATTTCTCAAATAGTAGTTTATTGTGGAAGATGGAAGACCTGTTTTTTCTTTAAGATCTTTCATTTTAAGATAACCTTTTAAATCTGGGCTTTCTTTTTTCAATTGTTTTTCCGGATATTTGTAAGTTTCAAAATAAAAAAACAAAATATCACACGAGACAGGCAAAGTGTCAAGTTACACTTAACACTTTACCCAATTATTGAAAAACTTAAATCAGGCAAGAAACTTCAAGGAAGCATTGAGTAGATTTTATCGGCATAAAGATCTGGATTAAATTTTCGTTTTAAACCGTTTGAGTTCATATATCTTATTTTGCCAAAAACAGGCCTTTCTTTCCATGGCCTGTCATGTTTCCCAAAACACCAGGCCACTCCTGAAAAAGAATTCGGGTCCCTTCCGTCAAGAGCGTATTTGTTGTTAAGATAAAGGGCTGTATCAAAAGCATCTCTTACAAAAGTTGTCCATTCAATAATTTTTTTACCCCAGTACATCCTCATATAACCATGCATTTTTCCAGTAAGGACAAGTTCAAGTTGGGCTGCATTCCAGTATCTGTCGTGGGTCAATGAGTTCTCTAACTCTTCTTTTGAATAAATATAGGGACGATTATCATTTTCATGTTCCAGAAGGGTTATTTGTGCCCAGTTGGGAAGTGAATCAAAGGAATCGTAATAAGGATTGTAATTTACAAAATTAAAGGAAAGCTCCCTTCTTATTATCATTTCTTCAAGAAAAGCCTCTGTTCCCTCTCCTTTAATCTGGCCTATTCTTAACCCGATATAAATTGGAGAAATCTGGCCAAAATGTAAATATGAACTTAAATTTGAAGTAAATTCAAGGCTTGGATCATTTCTTTTATCATTATAAAGGGAAAGCTTATTTTTTATAAAAATTTCAAGAAGTTCAACGGCATTTGAAGTGCCGCCTTTAAACTCAACAGGAGATAAGTTATCTTCTATTGAATATTTTTTTAGCAGGTCTTCAAGATCAACAGTCTCCTCTGCACCAAACTTGAATTTAGAGGATTTGATATTTATCTGTTCTTCTTCCAAAGGAACAAGAAACTCTAAAAGCCTTGAATTGATTTTTTTTCTAATTGTGTATGCTGCGTATTCTTCTTTTAAAGATGCCTCTTCAAGGGGAACAATTAAATCTGTTTCAACCTCAAACATTGCACATTCAAGATTTTCAGATACTTTTTTTCTCCAGTCTTTTTCAATACGAAGGTATCCCCGATCAGTTACAATGGCACAGGCCTTTTGAGAAACACCTAAAACACCAATTTCCGGAGATTTAAGCTCACAGACAAACCTTATGCCTCTTTCAAAAAGATTTTTTTCAACTTCCATTAAACCCTCAAGCATAAACCTATAATGTCTTGGATTTGCCCCAGGAAAAGAATCTGTAATTCCAAAATAAACAAGAAGCGGCTTTTCAAACCTGTTTGCAAGCTCAATTGAATATTCCAGGGCATGGTTAAAATGAGTCCTTTGGGAATGCTGAAGCCAATAAATAAAACAATCATTGCTTCTAATAATTGTTTTATTGTTTATCTGCCTGATTCTTTTGCCGTCGATCAATTTTCAAGCTCTCTTACATCACAGCCTGAATCTACTTTCTCAGGAATTTTTAAAGATCCAGAAAGACGGGAAAGACGTAAATCCTTTTCTTCCCATAGTTTATTTACAAACTCCTGAATTCTTTGTCTATATGAAAGATCTCCAAGATAGCTTCCAACCATCCAGTCTTCAACGTCAATTATTTTAACATCAACATTGATATCTTCTATACTTCCTGAAAGAAATTCAAGCAGTGAAGGCCTTTTTGAAGAATAATGAATTGTAACATCAATAATTTTATCAATTTTTCCATCCATTGCCTCAAGAACAAATGAAAATCCCCCGGCTTTTGGTCTTATAAGGTTTTTAAAAGGACTGTTCATTTTTTGAGCCTTCCCCTTTCTATTTCTGGTTCCTTCGGGAAAATTCATCACAGCAACAGGCATGTGGGCAAACTTTTCACAGGCTTTTATAGTTGTTTCAAGATCCTTGCCTTTCATATGGGGTTTCTTTTCAAGATATTGCTTTGAAAATCTTTTCATGAAAGGAAAATCAAGTGCCCACCAGACAAGACCTATAACAGGAACATAAATAAGCTGTCTTTTTAGAAAAAACTTTAAAAAAGGAGCTTTTTTATTGAAAATTCTTTGAAGAATTAAAATATCACTCCAAGTCTGATGGTTTGACACAATAAGATACCAACCTTTTGTATGAATTGAATCTGGAATATCTGTGTTAATTTTTACCCCTGCAATCCTGTCAAGAAAAAAACCATTGATAGAAATCCAAATAGTTGCAAGAAAGTTAAACAATCGAGAGATCAAAACTTCAGGATACCCCCAAAAAATAATTTTAAATGGCATAAGTGCGTAAAAAACTGCACCAATAGACAAAGTGTTTAAAATAATAAGTAAAAAAACAAAACTAGCCTTTATTTTTTTATAAATTGAACTAAACATAATTTTTCTCCAACTTATTGAGTTCAATAAAACAGTTTTGTATTAAATTCCAAATCCATTAAATTGAGTTTTTAAAGATTAAAATACACTCGACAAAGTTCAAGCAAAGGTTACCACAAGAGGCGATCTATATCTGTAAAACAATTGTAAAACAAATAACTTTACTCAAATATTTTATTAATATATGTTCAGCTTTGCATACGGATTGAGATTAAAATCCGGGTAATTTATTCCTGAATCAGGTGTTCTTTATTTTTGTTTTTTAAATACAGAAACTGTCTGAATTTTCACTTTTAAGCATTTATGCTTGATTGTATCATTAAATGAAATATTTATTGTACGGATACAGTCACAGCTTTGGTAATAAGTTTGAAAATCAGTTTTTTCAGGGTATTGTTAAGTTTATTAATTTCTGGAGGAAAAAAATGAAACGTTTATTAATTTCTGTTCTTGTACTTTTTACCGCATTTTCAACCTCATATGCGGGAGATGGTTCCTGGGAAAAAGTCAAAAAAGCCGGGGTTCTTAGAGTTGGACTTGATGATGCTTTCCCGCCAATGGGCTTTACAATTGAAGACGGAACACTGGCTGGATTTGACATTGAAATCGGTGAAGAGGCAGGTAAAAGACTTGGAGTTGAAATCAAATGGCAGCCCACAGCATGGTCAGGAGTAATTCCTTCTTTAAATGCCAACAAATTTGACTGCATCTGGAATGGGATGACAATCACTGAAGACAGAGCAGGAAAAGTTGCTTTTACCAAGCCCTATATAATGGATGGGCAGATTGCAGTTGTAAGATTTGATGATAAAAGATTCAAATCTCCGGCAGATCTTGGAGGACAGATTCTAGGAGTTCAAAAAGGATCTTCTGCTGTCAGTGCTGTTGAAAAACTTGAAAACCCGGCAAAAGAAGTAAGGGAATACAATGACAACCCAATGGCACTTCTTGATCTTGAAGCAAAAAGACTTGACGCTGTTATCATAGACAATGTTGTGGGAAGATACACAGTTGCAAAAAGACTTGGTAAATTCAAAACCCTTCCAGGTTTCATAAGCAAAGAGCCTTTTGGTGTTGCATTCAGAAAAGGCGATGACAGTCTTAGAGCAAAGCTTCAAGAAACCCTTGATGCCATGGTCAAAGACGGCACAATGGCCAAAATCTCCAAGAAGTGGTTTGGGGAAGACATAACTGATCCTTCAAAATGGTAATCTAAAGCTTATATTTAAATCATCCCTGAATGTTTTTTCCAGGGATGATTTAAGGGAAATTTTATGAAATCCGTAAAAATATTTTTTTATTCCTTTGTTTTTGTTTTAATAAGTTTTCTATGTTTTGCTGATGATTACTCTTTGATTTTAAAAGCTGAAAATCAAATTGCATCAGGACATTTCGACATGGCCATGGAAACTTTAAACTTAATTCCATATCCAGACAAAAATAATGAAGCCGAAATTATAAACTATGTAAAAGCAAAAATAAGACTTGCTCAGCTTGCATGTATAACAAATGATTATTCTACTGCTGAAAAAGCGTGTAAAAAAGCACTTAAAATCAATCCCCACAGTGGAGAAGCAAAACAAATCTTAAATTCCATCCAAAGAGAAACAGCACCCAAATATGCTGTTTTTTTTGCAGATTCATTAAGGTTTTTTCCTTCTTTGTTAAAAGGGGCTCTGATGACTCTTGTTCTTGTTCTTGTAACTATGGCAGTGTCTCCTTTTGGAGGACTTTTCATAGCTCTTGGCAGAATAAGCGGATTTGCCCCTGTTTCTACTTTATGCTGGTTTATAATCTGGTTTTTCAGAGGAACCCCTCTGCTTCTCCAGCTTTTTTTCATTTATTACGGACTTCCATCACTTGGAATCACTTTATCACCTCTTTTGGCTGCTCTTATAGGACTTGGGGTGAATTACTCAGCCTATCTTGCTGAAATAATCAGAGCAGGAATTCTTTCCATTGACTCAGGGCAGATGGAAGCTGCAAAAGCACTGGGAATGACATATTCACAATCAATGAAAAGAATCATCATTCCACAGACATACAAAAGGCTGATACCTCCTGTTGGAAATGAGTTTATTGCACTTATAAAAGACACAGCCCTTGTTTCAACAATATCAATGGTTGAGCTTATGAGATCAGCAGACAGGCTTTTTAACACCTACTTTAATATTAATGTTTTAATCCTTGCTGCTATTATCTACCTTATATTTACAACAGTTTTCACTTTTATATTTGAAAATATGGAAAAACGGGTCGGAATCTATGAAAAACGATGAAAACACTCTCCTTACCCTTACGGGAATTACAAAACATTTTGGAAATCTCACGGCTTTGGACAATATTGATCTTGATGTGCAAAAGGGTGAAAAAGTTGTTATTGTCGGCCCTTCGGGGTCAGGTAAATCTACTCTTTTAAGGGCTATAAATCTTCTTGAAAAGGTTGAAAAAGGTCATATTTATTTTGAAAATAAAGAGGTGGGATATAGGTTTAAAAAAGGCAAAAGATTTGTAGACACTCCTAAAAACATTTCAATTTTAAGAAGCGAGATTGGAATGGTTTTTCAGCATTTCAATCTTTTTCCACATATGACAGCCCTTCAAAATGTAATGGAAGCGCCTATAACAGTAAAAAATATTCCAAAAGCAAAAGCCATTAAAATTGCAGAAGAAGTGCTGGCAAAAGTAGGACTTTCAGATAAAAAAGATTCCCATCCAATAAAACTTTCAGGTGGACAAAAGCAAAGGGTTGCCATAGCGAGGGCACTTGCAATGGAGCCAAAGCTGATGCTTTTTGACGAACCAACATCAGCTCTTGACCCTGAACTTGTAGGAGAAGTCTTCAATACAATCAAGTCCCTTGCACAAGAAGGAATGACAATGATAATTGTTACCCACCAAATGGGATTTGCAAGAGAAGTTGCAGACAGAGTGGTTTTCATGGAAAACGGAATTTTTGTGGAACAGGGAACCCCTGAAGAATTTTTCTCATCTGCCCAGAAAAACGAAAGAATTTCAGATTTTATTTCAAGTATTCTTTAATTCCAACCTTATGTTTTAATTTTCCAAGAATTCAAGAGAATCTCTTCCGCAAATATCAGCTGAAATTTCTTTTTTAATTGGAACTCCGTAGCTTTTTAGAATTTCTGCCTGGGATGCAAGATTACCCCTTCCACTTACAAGCTTTTTTCTTGCGTCCTCATAGGTGGACTGAAGGGTGATTATATTCCTTCCAATTTTTTCAAAATCTTCTAAAAACCCTCTTATTTTATCATAAATCTTACCTGCTCTTTGTGCTATTTCCCTGGCATTTTCATTTTGACGTTCATATTTCCAAATATTTTCAATGGTTCTTAAAGTTGCAAGTAAAGTTGTTGGAGTTACAATTACTATTCTCTTGCTAAAAGCCAGATTAAAAAGACTTTCATCATTTTGAAACGCAGACATAAAAGCTGCGTCAATGGGCATGAACATAAGAATAAAATCAAGGGATCTTATGCCTTTTAAGGATTGATAATCTTTTTGAGAAAGGGAGTTAATATGATTTTTAACAGATAAAATATGGGCTGAAAGTGCTGCACTTCTTTCTTTGTCGTCCACGGAATTAATATACCTGTTGTAGCTTACAAGAGATACTTTGGAGTCTATAATTATATCTTTACCATCAGGAAGATGAACTAAAACATCAGGACGAAAAAGATTATTATTATTATCTCTGAAACTGCCCTGGGTTTCATATTCAATTCCTTTTCTAAGACCTGATTTTTCAAGTATTTTTTCTAAAATCATTTCTCCCCAATTACCCTGAACTTTATTGTCTCCTGTTAATGCTCTTGTGAGATTTCTTGCCTCCTTATTCATTTCCTGATTTATAGTATGAAGGTTTTTTATCTGCTCGCCTAAAGCTGTTCTATCCTTAATTTCTTCAATATGAATCTGCTCTACTTTTTTACTAAAATCTCCAAGCTGCTCTTTAACAGGCTTGATTAATTCACCTATATTAAGTTTATTTAAATCTGTAAATTTTTTACTTTTGTCCTCAAGAATTTTCCCTGCCAGATTTTCAAACTCAAATTTCATACTATGTTTTGCTTCTTCAAAATCTTTTAATCTTTGTTCATTTTGTTTTTTCTGCTCTTCAAATCTTGTTGAAAGCTCTGAGTAATTTGATTTGATTTGAGATAAGTTTTCATTTAATAAATTTATTTTTTCTTCTTTTTCTGATAGTTTAATTTCCAGTTTATCAAGATATTGATTTCTTTCTTCTGCTTTGGCCCTTAAAGAAGATTCCTTTGATAAATCCTGCCTTATTTCTTCCATTTGCAAAGAATAACTTTCAAGTTTTCCCTTTAATTCAGGTATAATTAAAACCTGCTCATTAAGCCTTACTGCCTTTTCTCTTAAAGCATTGTAAAGGTTGTCTTTTTCACTGTTTTTATTAGTTAATTCACTTATAAATTCCTGACTTTTGTTAACCTCGTTTCCCATATATTCATATTTGAATTTAAGTTCATTATATTGATTTTGAAAAATATTTTGTTTTAAACTAAACCTTCTTTTTAATATAAAAAAAACTAATGTTACTCCAAAAATCAAACCAAAAACAGCTGTTAAAATGCAGTATATATTTAAATCTGAATTCATTTAAACTCCCCAAATAAAAAAACATCTTTCTAATCATCTACCCAGACCGCAGACTGTTTTGTTTCTGCGGCTGCTTTTTGTACTACAAAAAGCTGTGTCTGTGGCCTTTAAATACCTTTTAATTACTTAGTTGTTTTAGCTAGGAAAACACCAACCAATGAGTAGCTCTTAGCTTTCTTTGACACCCTAATTATCTTAGTAATTTAAATTTTTACACCTTTTCTCCTGCAACAAAAAAATGCTTGGACAGATCATTAAAGGCTGAAACCTTTACAAATCCACAATTTTCAGCCTGATTTACCACTACTTCCGGAAGAAGTCTTATTTTTTGAGGAGGGCCACCAGTCACAGCCCCTTTTTTCCAGTCAACAATAAAAAACTTTCCTCCGGGTTTAAGGATTCTGCTCAGCTCTTTAAGAATCAAATCAGGCTTATCAAGCTCATGGTGAAGGTTAATCATAAAACCAAGATCTGCAATTTCATTTTCAAGTGGTAAAATGTTTTCTTCTGACTTTACAGGAATAATATTTGGATACTTTGGAGAAACATTTTCCTTTATCCACTGAACCATTACTTCAGACAAATCGCAGGCATAAACAGATAAAGGGTTTAAAAGCTCATAAAAAGCAATACTAAAAAAACCGGTTCCAGCACCAATATCAGCAATTATATCAGCTTTTTCAATTTCAAGCCTTTTTATAATTTTATCTGGCGGGATATCTTCAAGTCTTTTTGGATTATTAAGTCTTTCAAGATTTTTTGGATTAAATTTGTTTTGAGTCATAATTTCACCTAACATAAGTTGTTTGATTTTAACCTGGATTGAGTTAAGAAAATCTCTTTACCAATTTAATCTGATTTTTCAGTTAAACTTTTTTCGTAATTTTCATCTATATCAACAGGATTATTCCTAGCAGCTGAATTGGCAAGCAGATCACATCTTTCATTATATTTAATTCCTGAATGCCCTTTTACCCATTTAAATTCAACATTTAAGTTTTTAATATATTTATAAACTTCTTTCCATAAATCCGAATTTAAAACAGGCTTTTTATCAGACTTTATCCAATTGTTTTTTATCCAGGAATTCAACCAGCCTTTATTTATGGCATTTACTATATATGAAGAATCTGTATGTAAAATTATTTTTTTTCTGATTTTATTTAAACGCCCAAGAGCTTCAACACAGGCAAGCATTTCCATTCTGTTGTTGGTTGTAAGCCTTCTGCCTCCGGAAAGTTCAAAAACTTTATTCCCATCAATTATAACTGCACCATACCCTCCAGGCCCGGGATTGTTAATACATCCACCGTCTGTATAAACAAGAATACAATCCTTTGAGCCTGAATTTTGATTTGAAGTACTTGAACCATTTTTTGAATTCAAAAAACCTTCAGCATCTTCAAAAGAGGAAAACCCTTTAAAAACAGCTCCGTTAAATCCGTCAATCTGCTCTTTTGCCCCGTTTTTTCCAAACCAGAATTCATAAATTCCAGTTTTTTTACCTTTTGCCACTGCATACCATTTTTTCTTGGACATAAACTCTCCCAAAGTTTAATCTGAAAAGATAATTATTTATCAGGAACTTAACCCTCTTCTGCTGAAAAATGCAAACTGTCCTTGATAAATTGTTAAATTTTATATAGCTAAACTTTAATAAATTTTTTATGGAGAATAAAGATGAAGCTATTAGACAAGTTTAGAAAAAAAAAGAAAATAAAGTTTTTCAACAAAATTGACAGAGCAATAGATCGGATTAAATTCGGGCTTTATTCAAGAATTAATGATGAAATTAAAGAAACCACAGATGAGCCGGGACTTTTTGCAGCAGCTGTTGTAAATGAAGTTTTTTCTTTACCTCCAAGCACCTTGGAAGCAAAAAACTACCTGAAAAACAATAAAAAAAAGATTGATGATTATATTGATGATCTTAAAAAAGATGAAGATGCAAAGTTTGTAATCACCCAGGCAATGCAGGTCAGATTAAAAGTGGTTCTTGAAACAACAAGCTCAGGCATAGATGATTCATTTGCAAGAAAACCCCTCAACAATATACAAAGGCGGGGACTTTTAATGAATAACACAGAAATTATGACTCCTACCCAATTGATAAAATTTGCAAAACATTATTACAGCTCAAGCCCCAAATATTAATAAGGATTGATATGAGTAATCAGCCAAATGTTTTCCACTACACCACAAGACTTAATTTATCTAAAATTCTTAAAGAAAGAACAATCTCTTTAACTCCTGGTTTTACCGAAATGGAAAAACCAGGAGTATGGCTTTCAACAAATCCTGATTTTGAAAACTTTACAGTTTCAATTTCAAAAACTGATAATATTTTAAGACTTAGAAAAGAAAGAGAAATAAATGCCCTTGGAATGGCAAGGATAGAAATAGATCTCTCAAAGGTAAGAGTTTTTACAATCAATCAGTTCAAAAATATAAGCAAAATTTCCACCCGTAATTTTAAAAATCTAAGCTATTTTGCTAACCAATGCAATTCTAATATGAATGAATGGAGAATTTGCTTTTCCCCTATAAAATCATCTGCCTGGAAAAAAATAGAGCTTTTTGATCAAAACAATTCAATTTGGAAAGAACTTGACTTTATAAAAGCAGATCTAAAAAAACTCCTAGTTGAGTCAAAACAATATATTAATTTTATGGATAATTTTCAAAAAAAAGAACTGAATTCTATTCTTGATTTGTTGAACTTGAAAACAATCAATTAACTTTCAAAACAAATTTCCAGGGTAAACCGCCCCTCTGTTTCTTTTTCCTGAAAAGGGACTGCAATTTTTGGGCCTTCGGTGATATGACGAAGTTCATGGTTTTCACCTGTAACAACACTTGGAATAGAACCGTCAAAAAGAAAACCACCAGCTTCAAGCTCCTGTCTTGCCTGACCAGAAACCATATTGGCAATTTCACCTGCAGCTTCTGCAACATCTTCGTTAAAAGTTGTTATTTCTTCACCAAACATATTTGAAACTATTTTTAAAATAATTTTCTTTTCAAAACTTAATGAAAATGAACCGCTTGGCGAACCAGTAAGCCCTACTATACTGCTTACATCTCCAGTTGCTGTAAATTCTTTTTTAAGATAGGGTTTCCCAGGTATTACTGTGATAAAAGCCATTGTTTCAAGAACTTTTATTGTTGCTGTTATAAAAGGATTTACAAGTTCAGCCTTCATTAATTGCTCTCCAAAGTTGATTATTATTGATTGGTCTATAAACTGAAACTGTCTTTTCACCCATTCCTTTGGATAAACTATGAATTGGGCAAACTTTAAAAGTTAATCTAGCAGATAAATTTTCCTTAATCAATTGAGATTTATATTTTAATCCTTGCTCTTCTTGGTGAAAACCAGCATTCACTTAGCCTCAATGGCCTTCAAAAAGAGCTGTGCTTAAATATCTTTCCCCTGTACTTGGAAGAATTGTAACTATATTCAAATTTTGATTTTTAAATTTTTCAGAATAAAGAATTGAGGCATAAACAGCTGCTCCCGAAGAAATTCCACAAAAAAGCCCGCATTTTAAAGCCAATTTTTTTGAATATTCCAAAGCTTTTCCATCTGGGATACCAATAACCTCATCAAGGATTGAAGTATCAAGAAGTTCAGGAATAAACCCGGCTCCTATTCCCTGGATAAGATGAGAGGAAGGTTTTTTGCCGGAAAGAACAGCAGAATTTTCCGGTTCAACAGCAATAATTTTTATTTCTTTGTTTTTTTCTTTAAAATATCTGCCGCTCCCCGTGATAGTCCCCCCTGTACCGACTCCTGCAATAAAAGCAGCAATTTTTCCTTCAAGAGCTTGGTAAATTTCAGGCCCTGTTGTTTCATAATGGGCAAGAGCATTATACTTATTTGAAAATTGATCCGGTATAAAATCAGCTTTATTGTCAGCTATCATTTCAAGGGCATGGTCAACTGAGCCTTTCATCCCAAGAGATGAATCTGTCAATTCAAGTTTTGCTCCAAAATATTTTAAAAGTTTCTGCCTTTCAATACTCATGTTTGACGGCATTACAAGAGTAATATCATACCCTAAAATACTAGATAAAGCCGCTAGTGCGACCCCGGTGTTTCCGCTTGTAGGTTCAACTATCCTGACACCTTCATAAATTTTGCCTTCTTTAATTCCGCCTTCAATCATATACAGGGCAGCCCTGTCTTTAACACTCCCAAAGGGATTAGAAAATTCAGTTTTAACAAAAACATTATTGCCTGTAGAATGAAGAGGGTCAATTTTAAAAAGAGAGGTTCTGCCTATGGAAGAAATCAAAGAATCAAAATATTGCATCAGCTTAATCTCCGTTCAAAAATTTATAGTCTTTAAAGATTAAACCTGTATATTTATTTTTCGCAAGGGGCAAATTAATTATTTGCAATAATTAAAGATAAATGAAGGGATTGTATTCGTAATAATTCATTAAACTATAAAAAAATTTAAAACTATGATTTTTCTAATGTTAGATAGAATGGAATTTGGAGCGGGAAACGAGATTCGAACTCGCGACTTCGACCTTGGCAAGGTCGCACTCTACCACTGAGTTACTCCCGCTCTTGGAGCTTTTGAAAAATGGCGCGCCTGAAGGGATTCGAACCCCTGACCTACGGATTAGAAGTCCGTTGCTCTATCCAGCTGAGCTACAGGCGCTGACAAAAACAGAATTCTTCTAACAAAAATAAAAAATGATTGCAAGGTTTTTGTATTATTTTATTCATAATTTAAAAGCAATTAAACTCTTTTTGACTTTGATGATGATAAAAAACAGGTGTTTAAACTGACATTTTTAAGCTTTGCCTGGTTGCCAATTCAATTATCATAAGTATAATATAAGGGTATAAATGATTTAGTCCATTATAAAGGAACCTGGAGAAGAATCTGGCTTAAAACCTAATGAAAACTCTATCCAAAGGAAAATTTATACTTTAAATTTTAGTATACTTTCACAAAGAAATCTAATAAACTATGTTATTAAATTAAAAATAATATAAAAAATCAGGGAAATAAATGAGCAAGAAAAAAAAATCTGAAAAAAATTCAAAAAATCTGCCTGTTGTTAAAACTTCAAGTGATGCTCTTGTAAGAAGAGATCCGCTTCAGGCTTATTTATCTGAAATCGGCAAATATAACCTTTTGACAAGAGAAGAAGAAATTGAGCTTGGTAAAAGAATTCAGGAAGAAAATGACCCTGATGCAGCTTTTATCCTTGCCACATCAAATTTAAGACTTGTTGTTAAAATAGCCCTTGATTTTCAAAAAGCATGGATGCAGAGTCTTCTTGATTTGATTCAGGAAGGAAATATCGGCCTGATGCAGGCCGTTCAAAAGTTTGACCCCTACAAAGGAGTAAAGTTTTCCTATTACGCATCTTTTTGGATCAAGGCCTATATCCTCAAGTTCATCATGGATAATTGGAGGCTTGTAAAAATAGGAACCACCCAGGCCCAAAGAAAACTTTTTTTCAAACTTAACAAAGAAAAGCAAAGGCTGATTGAAGAAGGGTTTGATCCCCATCCCAAGTTATTATCCAGAAATCTTGGGGTTACCAAAAAAGAAATAATTGAAATGGAACAACGTCTTGACAACTGGGATCTTTCTCTTAATACCCCTGTTAAAGACGATTCGGAAACAGAAAGAATAACATTTATCACAGACGAGAATGTTTCTTCTGCTGAAGATAAAGTTGCCGATAAACAAATGAAACTGATTCTTCATGATAAAGTTGAAGAATTTATTAAAACTCTTAATGAAAGAGAAAAAGATATATTTGAAAACCGGTTGTTTTCAGATGAACCCTTAACCCTTCAAGTTTTAGGTGACAAATATCAAATCTCAAGAGAAAGAGTAAGACAGGTAGAAAAGGCAATAATTAAAAAAGTTAAGGAATTTCTCCACAAGGAAATACCTGATTTTGAGTCATACGCAAGGCTTGGAGAAGATGATTAAAAAATTGTCAAACTGTTTTATAACAAAACCAGGTAAATTTATTGTTTTAACAATAATTGTTTTTTTTATTTCCGGATGTTCCTTTTCAGATATGAAAAAAATCGAGCCCTCTGATATGGAAAAAACTAAAAATAAAAAAGAAGTTATCATACCAGAGGGAAATTCATATTTTAACTATCTACTTTCTGAACTCGAGGGATATAGACAGGACAGACAAAAATCTTTTGATTACCTTATAAAAGCCCAAAAAAAAGACCCTGAATCCATCTTTCTTAAAAAAAAGCTGGCCAGCTATTATTTAATGTATAAAAAACCTGAGCTTGCCAAGGAACTTATCAGCGGAATTTTGGAAAAAACACCTGAGGACACCGAAATTTTAGCTATTCACGCAAGAATTCTTGCTTTTGAACAAAAAGATTCTTCTGAGATTGCTGAAATTTATAAAAAAATACTTGAAATTGACCCTGAAAACAAAAGCTCTCCCATAGCCCTTGCCTTTCTCTATGAAAAAATGAACAAAAGACAAGAGTTGATAGAGATATTTGAAAAAGCTGAAATAAAATCCAAAGAAAACTACTTCCTGTATTTTTATCTGGGAGAAGCTTATTTAATTGAAAAAAAATATTCAAAAGCCAAAAAAACTCTCTACAAAGCAGTAAAAGAAGAACCCTACAGAATTGAACCCAAACTAAGCCTTATTGAAGCAATAAAAAATATGGAAACCTCCATTGAACATAAAAACGAAATAATAGATTTGTTCAATGAAATAATTGAACTAAAGCCCCATGAAAAAGCACCTCTTATTGAACTTTCATATTTTTATAACCAAAATGGCGAATATGAAAAATCAGATGAAACATTTAAAGCAATTGCCGAATCATGGAATAGTGAAAAGCAGGAAACCGCTGTTCTTCTCAACTTTTATGTAAAAAATCAATCCGGAGACAAGGCTGACTTTGCAGCAAACAGAATTTTTCAAGCCACTGGGGATGATTCTGTTTTCATGATTCTTGGAAGCATTTACGAAAAAGAAGGTTTAAAAAACAAAGCTCTTGAAACTTATAAGTTTGTTCCTGAAACCAGTCAAATCCATCCTGAGGCAATTTCAGCTTCAGCAATGGTATTGGCATCAATGGGAGAATTTGAAAAAGGAATTTTTATTTTAACAAAATATCTGAAAAAAACTCCTGAAAATCTTCTTCTTCTTTCTACCTTGGGAAGTATTTATGAGGGACAAAACAATTATGAAAAAGCAGAATCAGTTTATCTTAAAGGCAGTGCCATAAGCTCTGAAAGACAATGGACGTTTTTTTATAAACTAGGGGTAATAAATGACAGGGCAGGCAAGAAAAACAAAGCCATTGATTATATGAAAAAAGCTCTTGAATTAAATCCTGAAAATCCAGATACCCTAAACTATCTTGGTTACACCTATGCAGAAATGGGGATAGAGCTTGAAGCTGCAAAAGAAATGATTGAAAAAGCCTTATCATCAAGAAAAAATGACGGCTATATAATCGACAGTCTTGGCTGGGTTTATTTTAAAATGGGCAATTATGAAAAAGCAAAGATTTATTTACAAAAAGCAGCTGAGATTGTTAAAAACGACCCTGTTATTCTTGAGCACCTGGGAGATTTATATATTAAAATTGAAAAGTATGAAAAAGCAGCTGAAATCTACAATGAAATTTTAAATCTTTATCCTGAAAACAATGAAGTTAAAGCTAAACTTATGAAGATGAAAGAACAATGAACTTATTAAAGCAAATTGCTGTTTTTTCAATGTTTTTATTTTTATGCTCTTGTGCTTCCAAAACACCTGAAAAAAAAATAATAACACAGCCGGCAGAACTGTTTATAAATGAAATATTAAGTCTAAATAACTCAAAATTTCCTTCAAATGGAACAGGGCAACTTCTAGTAATAACTAATGACAAAATTCAAAAATATAAAATTGCTTTTGCATCTGATGGCCAAAACAGCGTCAGGCTTGAAATTTTATCCCCATTAGGGCTTCCTGCCTTAAGCATTGCCTATGATGGAAAAAAACTATATTTCCGTGATAATGACGGATCTAACACCAAAACTTTTTCAAATCCGAGTAAAGTACTTAAAAAAACAATAGGAATTTCCCCTGATTTAAGAATTGTTTCCTTTCTTTTAACAAAAAAAATCTTTTTAATTGATTTTGACAATGCTTTCACTAATAAAATTTCAGGAGAAACCACTCTCTTTCTTTCCTCTGATAGAAAAAAACAATCTTTAACGCTAAAAAAAGATTCTTTGGGTTTTCTTTCTGAAGTTAAAACCAGAGAAGATAAGTTTACAATCGATTTTAAAGAAAATGGAAATTTCATATTAATTTCTGAAAAAACTGGAAACAAAGTTTTTTATTCTTCAGAGTCAATCTCAAAGATTGAAAATGAAATGTTAAGAAATATATTTACATTGACTAGGTAAATTCGTTTTCCTATTAATATTAGCTCGACTTAAATTCTTAAGCCGTCCTATAAAAATTTTATGATCAATATATGGAGGAGTAATGGCAAGTCAAATTCAAAGTAAAATGCCTGAGAAAAAAGATGAAAAAAAAGAGCAGATGGATCAAATTCTTGGCAAAATAAAAAATAAGTTGCTTGTAATGAGCGGCAAGGGAGGTGTTGGTAAAAGTTCTGTTGCCGCAAACCTTGCTGTGCTTCTTGCAGAAAAAGGTTTTAAAGTAGGTTTGATGGATATTGATGTCCACGGCCCAAGTATAGCTAAGATTATGGGAATAACCGGCCTTCTTGAAATTGATACTGAAAAACAACTTGCAAAGCCTGCAACCTATGGAGAAAACTTAAAAATAGTTTCCATGCAGTCTTTTATGAGAGAAGCAGATCAAGCAGTTATCTGGAGAGGTCCTGCAAAATCAGGAATGATTCAGCAGTTTATCACAACTGTTGACTGGGGAGAGCTTGATTTTCTTATTGTAGATGCTCCTCCTGGAACAGGTGACGAGCCTCTTACAATAATTCAGACTATTCCTGATTCAAAAGCTATTGTGGTTACAACACCCCAAGATGTTGCCCTTTCTGACGTGAGAAAATCCATAAATTTCTGCAAAACAGTTAAAATGGAAATTCTTGGTCTTCTTGAAAACATGGGCCCTTTTCAATGTCCCCATTGTAGTGAAGAAATAGCAATTTTTAAAAAAGGGGGAGGAAAACAAACAGCTTTTGATATGGGAATAAAATTCCTTGGCACCCTTCCCTATAATGCTGAAGTTCTAAATTCAGGAGACAGCGGAAATCCTGTGATTACCAAAGACAAAACAAATAGTTACACCCAGGCTCTTGAAGCTTGTGCAGAGCAAATTTTGTCCAGCCTTTAAAATTTAAAGAGTGCTTTTTAAAAGCACTCTTTTTTATCTTAAAACTAAACTTCCTTTCAAAGTCAAATTTCAATTTATATCCGGGTTTGTTTTAAAACTTTAAATCCTCCATTTTTTTTCGTCTTTATCAGGCCTATTGATTTAAAACTCAATTAAAGTTATGCTTTATCAGCAAATACACTTAAAAATACAAACAGGCCTTTTAAATGAACTCAACAAACAATCTATATAAAACTTCAAAAGAAGTGATTGAAAATTTTAACTGCATTGGATGTGGAGCCTGCATAAATATCTGCCCATATAGAAAGCTTAACAAAAATAATGCAGTAAGAATTTTTAATTGTAATAACTCAGGAGGCAAATGCGATCTTGTATGCCCGAAAACAATCGCAGACACTAAAAGCCTGACAAAAAACACTTCTCCTGAAAATCAAACATCTTATATGGGAAATGTTTTGAAAATCTACAAATCAAAATCAGGAAAAAGATTTGAAAACTTATTCTCAGCGAAAAAAACAATTACAGCCTTGAACTGCTTTATTTTAAAATCTAAAGTTTCCAAAAAAATTCTTATGACAAAGACCAAGAAAGATTTAAGCCCATTTCCTTTTTTTGCAGAATCAGAAGAGGAAATTATAAACTTTTCCAAAACAAACTATTGCTCTTCTTCACCTCTTGGCCTTGTAAATCTGTCAAAAGAAAAAAACTATTCTTTCACAGGTCTGCCCTGCCAGATTCTTTCTCTTGCAAAGTTTGAAACTTTGGACAAAAATTTTCAAAAACCTTTTTTACCTGAAATAAAAATAAGCCTTTTTTGCACCTGGTCACTTAATCCAGAAAAATATTCAAATTATCTTAAAAAAAACTTCAAGAATAAGGAAATAAAAAGCTGTTTTATTAATCCTTCAAATAAAAACAAAATCTTTTTTGAACTTAACGACAATTCAACTGCTGAATTAAACATTGATGAAATAAGAAAATTCATAAGAAAAGGATGTGCTTCCTGCACAGATCTTACAGGGAAATACTCTGACATTTCAGTTGGTGACTGCGAAACTGATAAAAACTTTAACACCCTTATAATAAGAACCCAAAAAGGCCGGGAGCTTGTAAATAATGCTGTAAAAAACAATTACCTTGAAATTTCAGATTATCCTGAAAATACAAAAACCATGCTTGAAAAAGCTGCTCAAAACAAAAGTAAAACTCCAAGTGCTTTCTAATATTTTCAGGAGCTAGAGATTTACAACTCCAAACAACCTAAATTCAGGTGCAAATATTAACAAACTGAATTTGAAAAAACTAAACTTATGTGTACAATTTTTTGTTTAATTTTTATGAAAAAGGAAAATCAATGGAATGGATAATAGATGAAAATAAACTCCCAATTTATTCATGGTGTGCGGATTTGGAAGAACAAGCACTTAACCAGGCAAAAAATGTTTCAAACCTTCCTTTTGCTTTTCATCATATAGCTCTGATGCCTGACTGCCATCTGGGGTTTGGAATGCCTATCGGCTGTGTTGCTGCTTTTAAAAACTTTGTTGTTCCCAATGCGGTTGGAGTTGATATCGGATGCGGAATGTCTGCAGTAAAAACAGATATCTTAGCTGAAAAATTAACTCCTGAAATTATAAAAATATTGTTTACCCGCCTTGAACAAAAGATTCCCCTGGGATTTTCAGTCCATGGCTCAAATCAGTCCTGGGAAGGGTTTGATAAGTTTTTAGACGATTTTTCCTCAGGCAAGCCAGGATGGTACTCTAAAAAAAGTTTTGACCGTGCCAGAAAAAGTCTTGGAACTCTTGGAGGAGGGAACCATTTTATAGAGCTTCAAAAAGATGAAGAAGGCTTTGCATGGCTTATGCTTCATTCAGGTTCAAGAAACCTGGGAAAAACAATAGCAGAACACTATCATTCTAAAGCAATAAAGTTTTGTTCAACAAACAAAATAAACCTCCCAACCAATGAACTGGCTGGGCTTAAATATGACTCTACAGATGGAAAAGCATATTTCAGGGATATGACCTTTGCCCTTAATTTTGCAGCAGAAAACAGAAGACAAATGATGATTGTTTTTAAAAACACCCTTTCAGATCTGGTTCCCTGCAATTTTACAGAAGAAATCAATATTCACCATAACTACGCAGCCCTGGAAAGACATTTCAATACAGATGTTTTTATCCATAGAAAAGGTGCAACTTCAGCAAAAATAAATGAAAAAGGGATAATACCAGGATCAATGGGAACTCCTTCATACATTGTCCAGGGCCTTGGGAATGAAGACTCATTTATGTCCTGTTCCCACGGGGCAGGAAGAAAAATGGGAAGAAATGAAGCTTGCAGAATCCTTGACTTAGAAACTTCTAAAAGAAAAATGAGAGGAGTTTACCATAGACCGTTTCAAAAAATTAAAAGAGGAAGACTAAGGGGAAAAATTGATTTAAGTGAATCTCCGGGAGCATACAAAAACATTGATGAAGTAATTGAGCTTCAAAAAGATCTTGTAACTGTACTTTACAAACTTTACCCACTTGGTTCTTTAAAAGGATAAGCTTTTTTAAAGACAAAATCCTTGTAAAATAAATTTGAGGAAATACTTAGAAAAAAAGATTCAAATCTTGACCAAAATTATATAAAAGAAACAATCTTTCCAATTGACAACCACTGAATATGGATATGATTGTTTCTTTAAATGTTTAAGAAACCGGAAAAACAATTTTTTGCCCATAAAATGGAGCCTGGTTAATGAAAAAAGTAATTATCATTCCTGCAAGATACGACTCTACAAGGCTTGGAGGCAAGCCTTTAATAAAAATTTTAGGAAAACCTGTAATTGAGCATGTTTACCAAAGATGCCAAAAAGCAGAAAACATCAATGAAATTTATGTAGCAACAGATGATGAAAGAATTGAAAGTTTTTGCAAGTCCATCAATCTTCCTTCAATAATGACCTCAAAAAAACACAAGTCAGGTACAGACAGGGTTTCTGAAGCTGCTGAAATTTTAAACCTGGGTGAAGAGGATATAATTATAAATGTCCAAGGAGACCAGCCCCTTGTTCACTCAAACTCAATTGAGCAGGTTATAATCCCATTTTTAGAAGGTTCTTCAGCTTTAATGTCTACCCTTGCCTATAAAATAAAAAATAAAAATGAAATAACCGATCCAAAAGATGTTAAAGTGGTTTTTTCAAAAAAAGGAAAAGCCCTTTATTTTTCAAGGGCCACCATTCCCTATCCAAGGGACAAAGACACAGATTATTACTATAAGCATCTAGGTCTTTATGCTTATAAAAAATCCTTTTTAAAAACATTCACTTCCCTTCCAACATCCGATCTGGAAGAAATTGAAAAACTTGAGCAGTTAAGGGCTCTTGAATACGGTTACGATATAGATATAGTAATTACAGAGCATGATTCTCCTGAAGTTGACCTTGAGTCAGACATTGAAAAAATTGAAACCTTGCTGAAAAAAAACAACTTTGATAATTAAAAACAATTTTGAATATCCTAAAAATTCATCGGAGATGAGCTATGAAAGTAATGATAACAGGTGCAGCCGGATTTATAGGTTCAACCCTTGCAAAAAAACTTCTTGAAAATAACTATGAAGTTATAGGCATTGATAATTTAAATGACTATTATGATGTAAACTTAAAAAAAGACAGATTAAAGCGTCTTGAATCAAACAAAAATTTTAAATTTGAGCTTCTTGATATTTCAAACAGAGAAGAAATGAAGGAGCTGTTTGAAAAAAACAGTTTTGATTATGTAATAAACCTTGCTGCCCAGGCAGGTGTAAGGTACAGCATTGAAAATCCAGCATCCTATGTTGATACAAATATGGTTGGATTTGGAAATATTCTTGAAGGATGCCGCCACTCAAAAGTAAAACATCTTGTTTTTGCTTCAAGCAGCTCAGTTTACGGACTTAATGAAAACATGCCATTTTCAGTTCACAATAATGTTGATCATCCAATAAGTCTTTATGCCGCTTCAAAAAAAGCAAATGAACTTATGGCACACACCTATAGTTATCTTTATGATCTTCCAACAACAGGACTTAGATTTTTTACTGTTTATGGTCCCTGGGGAAGACCTGATATGGCATTATTTCTTTTCACAAAAGCAATTTTAGAAAACAAACCTATTAAAGTTTTTAACAACGGAGAAATGAAAAGAGACTTTACCTATATAGATGACATTGTTGAAGGAGTTTCAAGGGTAATGGAAAACATTCCAAAACCTGATCCAAACTGGTCAGCTCAAAACCCTGATCCATCATGCGGAAAAGTTCCCTATAAAATTTACAATATTGGAAACAATAACACAGTTACTTTAATGGAATTTATCGAAGCAATAGAAGATGAACTTAAAATAAAGGCAAAAAAAGAATTTCTTCCCCTCCAGCCAGGAGATGTCCCTGCCACCTGGGCCAATGTTGATAATCTTATCAAAGATACAGGATTCAAACCCGACACAAATGTAAAAGACGGGGTAAGAAATTTTATAAACTGGTACAAAGATTATTACAAAGTATAAGGAAAAAATATGGATATTACAGTTATTGGAACAGGTTATGTAGGCCTTGTAACAGGAACCTGTTTTGCCCAGATGGGTAATTATGTTAATTGTGTTGATATTGATAAAACAAAAATTGAAAATCTCAATAAAGGGATTATACCAATTTATGAGCCAGGCCTTGAAGATCTTGTAGAAAGCTCTGTAAAACAGGGGTTTTTAAAATTTACAACCTCCCTTCCAGATGCAATGAAAGAATCAGATATTTATTTTATTGCAGTGGGAACGCCTCCTGGAGAAGACGGTTCTGCTGATCTTCAATATGTTTTATCAGTTGCCGAAGAAATTGGCGAAAACCTTGAAGACTACGCTGTAATTGTTGACAAATCAACGGTACCAGTTGGAACAGCAGACAAAGTAAGAAAAACCATTCAAAAAACACTTGATAAAAGAAATAAAAAAATTGAATTTGACGTTGTAAGCAACCCTGAATTTTTAAAGGAAGGGGCTGCAATCAATGATTTCATGAAGCCTGACAGGGTAATAATCGGAACTGAGTCTGAAAAAGCTGCAACTATTATGAACAAGCTTTATTCCCCGTTTTCAAGAAGCAAAGATAAAATTATGACGATGGGAGTAAGGGATGCTGAGCTTACAAAATATGCTGCAAACTCACTTCTTGCCACAAAAATTTCTTTTATGAATGAAATTGCAAATCTTTGTGAAATCCTTGGGGCAGATGTTGAAAACGTAAGAAAAGGAATAGGCTCAGACCAAAGAATAGGATATCATTTTATTTATCCAGGCTGTGGATACGGGGGCTCATGCTTTCCAAAGGATGTTAAGGCTCTTGTTAAAATGGCAAATAAAAACGATTTTAAACCCCTTGTTCTTGAAGCTGTTGAAAAAAGAAACGAACTCCAAAAACAAAGACTTTTTGAAAAAATTACAGATAAATTCGGTAGCGACCTTTCAGGAAAAACCTTTGGAATCTGGGGTCTTTCTTTCAAGCCCGGAACTGATGACATGAGAGAAGCTTCTTCAGTTGTACTTATAAATTCCCTTATTAAATCAGGTGCAAAAATCAAGGCTTATGACCCTGTTGCCATGAATGAAGCCAAAAATGTATTTCCTAAAAATTATTTTGATGAAAACTTAATTAAACTCTGTGATCATCAATATGACGCTGTAAAAGATTCAAACGCTCTTGTTCTTGTTACAGAATGGAAGCCTTTTAGACAGCCAGACTTCCATGCCTTGAAAAAAATGCTAAAAACCCCTTGTGTTTTTGATGGAAGAAATCTTTACGAACCTGAAGAGCTTAAAAAGATGGGATTTTATTATTCGGGAATAGGCAGATAAGAATCTTTTATAACTAAATATTTTCAAATCTTAGTTTTATTACAAATTTAAGCTCCCCTTTCAAATATTGGGGAGCTTTTGTTTTTTATACTGGATTTTACATCCACTATTAATCAGGAGCTACATGAAAGCATTGAACACCCTGGTTTATGTCTTGCCCATTCAGGCATTTTTTCTGCAAATTTTTCTTTACCGGGTTGTTCTTTATATGGTCTTTTAAGAGTATTAAAAAGATCATTTAAGTAATTGTATTCTCCTTTTTCAGCCCTTTGTGCTGATTCATGGGCTAGATAATTTCTTAATACATAAAAAGGATTTACAACATCCATTTCTTTTTTTCTTATATGGGGTGGTTTATTTTCTTTTTTTAAAATCTCTAAATATTTTTCAATCCAGCTTAAAAATATTTTTTTCTTATCAATCGTAAATTCAGAAATATTATAAAAAGCTTCTTTTAAAATTTGAAAATTCATTTCTGAATCCTTCCAGGGATCAAGATCAGAAAGCTTTCTAAAAAAAATAGTCATATCTGTTTCAACAATTGTAAGAACTTTATTTAACTCATTGATTAGATTTTTTGTTTCATTTTTTTTAAAATCATCTATTCCAAGTTTTGAAGACATCATTTCAAGGTATTTTGAATTAAATAAAGACTGAAATTTATTAAGTTCCAGCTCAAGGGGCTTGGCTTCATTGATCAGAGGATAAAGTGCATTTGCAAACATTGATAAATTCCAAAAAGCTATTTCAGGCTGGTTTCCAAAAGCATATCTTTTAAATTGTGCATCTGTTGTATTTGGAGTCCAGCCAGGATCATAAACTTCAAGCCAGCCATAGGGACCATAATCTATAGTCAGTCCATTGACAGACATATTATCAGTATTCATTACACCATGAACAAACCCTACTCTCATCCAGTTTACAATAAGATCTGCAGTAAGATTCAAAACTCTTGAAAAAAACTCAAGATATTTCTCCTTTCCACTGGATTTAATATCAGGAAAATCATTTTCAATAGTATAATCTGCAAGTTGTTTTAATATTTCATACTCCTGCCTTGCAGCAAAAATTTCAAAACTACCAAACCTTATAAAGGTTGAAGATACCCTTGTAACTATAGCCCCAGGCTCATATTTGGGATTTCCATCATAAAGCATATCTCTTAAAACACTACTTCCAGTAAGTACAAGAGATAAAGCTCTGGTTGTAGGTATTCCAAGATAATGCATTGCTTCACTGCAAAGGAACTCCCTGACAGAAGATCTTAAAACAGCATAACCATCTCCGCTTCTTGAGTAAGGTGTAGGCCCTGCTCCCTTGAGCTGCAGAAAATATTTCTGATTATTAGAATTAATTTCTCCAATATTTATAGCTCGTCCGTCGCCAAGCTGTCCTGCCCATGAGCCGAATTGATGTCCTCCATAATTCATTGCAAATGGTTTTGCATTTTTGAGATTTTTTTTACCTGAAAATATTTCAAGAAAATCCTTTGACCTGCAATCATTTTCATTCAGCCCAATAATTTCTCCTGTTTCTTTTGAATATAAAACTAGTTCTGGTTTTTTAGGTTTTTTGGGATTTACATAGGAAAAGCATGAGTTATAAACCTGCCTTGGCTTGTTTGATAAATCAGCATCACCAGGTAGTTTATTTACAAATGAATTTTTTATATTGATTTTATTTTGCATAATTTTCCCGCTATTTAATTTTTTTAGCCTTCTCTAAAAAGTTATTACTAAAAAAAATTAGTCAAGGAAATTAAAGCTTGAGAGATTTTAAAATTGAGGGGTAACAAGGAAATTTCCAACTATTTATTTGTGAGACTTCAACAAGCCTTCCATTTGCTCAAAAAAGATGGTGCGGAGCAAATAACGTTGACAATCTAACAACCCTTTCCGATTGATCATAAAGATGTCTCATTTGGAATTTCTATAGAGGAGCTTAGACTTCTTGCAAGATCTATTTTTGTTATTGATGAAAAAAACCATTAAAGATATAATAATTCTTAATGAAATTACAAACGAGCAGGATTACAATATAAATTTGAACAGCCTAGCCTACACTTCATTTGTTTCTTCTGAAGCCACGACTTGATTTTTTCCATTCTTTTTCCCAAAATAAAGAGCGGCATCAGCTACGCTAACACACGAATCAATAGTAATATTAATATCATCTAATGTGGACGTTCCAAAAGTCATTGTAACCTGAAAAGAATGTTCTTCAAAGGTAAAAGAAAATTGTGCAATATCTTGCCGCAGACGTTCAATAATATTGGCAACAGTTGTCACATCCGTATTTGGGAAAAGTAATAAAAACTCTTCACCACCCCAGCGACCGATACTATCTTGCGGCCGTATACCTTTTTCTAATATTTTAGCGATATTTTGCAAAACATAGTCACCACAATTATGGCCATATGTATCATTAATCGTCTTAAAATTATCTATATCACATATTGCAATAGAAAACCCTTTACCCCCCTGATCTGGACTGTCAAAAGTCTTCCGGCGAAAATCAGCTATTTCTTTGTTAAAACATAACATAAGAGCTCGTCTATTAGGAAGTTCAGTTAACGAATCAGTTAAAGCGAGTTGTTCTATCTTTTTATTTTTTTCCTTTAAATCTACAACAGCTAAAGCCAATTTTTCCTGAGTTAACAGACGCTCTTCCTCCAATCGAATAGCAGAAGCAAAAGCTTGAATAATATATACCTCTAGTTCTGAAAAATTTCTTTCCTTTGTATCAACAACACAAAGTGAACCAACAACCCTATCCTCAAGAGTAACAGGAAAACCCAGATATGACTTTAAACCATACTGAGAAACATTTGAATCCAGCTTCTCCCATTTTGTTCCCTCAAGGTTGTTTATTTTCACTGCCTTCAGGTTAGAGACGTGATTATTCTGCCGAATAGTCATGTCGTAACAGATATGGCCATCAGGAGAATCTTCTCGCTGATATCCGTCTGGCTCATTATCGATGCACCAGGTTTTAAGAGAACCGGCTTCCATCCGATTATAGAGTGCTACTGCAGAACCCAGAACCTTCCCTAGAGTGCTAACGACAATGGACATGTTTTTCTTGGGATCAGGCCCCAGAAGATAAAAATAATCAAAGAGAAAGTGACGCATCTCCTCAAGAGCCTTTTCAGATTGCTCTCGCCGTATCTTTTCTTCTTCTGCCACTTTTTGCCAATATTTAACATCATTGATCATTGTAAAACCCTTTCTAGCTCTGCATAATTCTGCTAACACCATATTTAATTATCAAATTTATTTTTAGGCCCTGATTTTTTAGGCTCAAGTTTTCTGTTTAGTTTTTTTTCAAGATTTTCAATAAAAATGTCATTTCCTGCAGGACGTCCTATTCTTTCATGCTTTCTGAAAAAGTCTATATAGTTTTCATCAACATCGGTTTGCAATCGGTTTGCAATCGGTTTGCAAAAAATTTTCCCAAGGTTCATCAACAATTTCAAGCAAAGGAAGAGCACTTACAAGAACATCGTCTTTTTTCAAAAGATGTGCATTGGCACTGCTCCATTTCCATTTTTCGGGAGAATCAACAATACCTGCACGCACTGGATTAAGCTCAATATATTTTGTACATGCCAGAAGATATTTTTCATCCATAATAAAAGACGCAAACCTGCTCTGCCACAAATGTCCCCGCCAGCCTTTGCGAAAATTTATCATTCTTGTATAACGCCTGTCAGCTTCTCCAACAGCAAGCTGAAGACCTTTTTCATCGGATGGAATCAGCACAAGATGTACATGATTTGGCATGAGACAATATGCAATACATTCAACATTTTGTTTTTTACACCACTGTGACATAAGGTTTAGATATGAAAGATAATCTTCTTCACAAAAAAGTCTGCTGTCTTCTGTTGCCTCTCTGGATTACTATGATGAGGTAAACTCGGTGTTGTTACTTTTATATTCTTGACATAATTTTATTTTTCTTTTTTTTAGATTTTCTTAATTAAGCATGGTTTCCCCGAAACTAAGCAAGTAAAACTTGGGAACCAGATCAAAATAAGCTACCGCTGAAAATATATAAAACTTTTATCTTTACCAGCTACCGCCACCGCCTCCACCGGAACCACCACCAGAAGAACCGCCAGAAGAAGAGCCTCCACTGCTTCCACTGGAAGAAGGGGAGGAAACCATGGCTGAAGAAAGTGTTTTAAAATTTTTATTCAAATTTTTCTCAAAGCCACTAACTCTGAATGTATCGTAGGTAGAACCTCTATACCATTGGGGAGGTTCTACTGCTAATTTGTCAAAATGAGAAGCCCATTTGTCGCTGAGATTGAGCACCATGGCATAGGGAAGAATTGAATAAAAGTATTTGGGATTGGATTCAAACATCAGCTCAATCTTGTCTTGTTCTGCTGTTTTTATAAATTCTTTAAATCCAAGCACTTTTTCAAGTATTTCATCACCATACTTAGTTCGCTTTGACATTATCACTGTAAAAACAAAACAAATAAAACAACTTACCAACCCTGCAATATATTTAGACATAGATATTTTTGCAATATCAAGAGCTAAAAAACCAAAAAACACTACTGAAAACCCTCCAAAAACAAGAAGAAATAAAATTTTAGAAATCCCACCTTTTTTTTGGCCTGCTACTATATCTGCAAACTTTAACAAGGGAATAATTATAAGCAAACTAAAAGAGATAGCTATAAGAGCTGAAGGGCCATCAATTTCCAATGATTTAAAAGTTTCTATAAAAAGAAAAATTATTGGTAAGCCAGCCAATAATCCTACAAGAAAAGTATTTAAACTTGATCCCTTAACAAATTGCAGTTTCTTTATTTCTGGTAAAATTTTCAGTTATAGCGCTTTGTGCCCAGCTAATAGTTTTATAAAAAGAATCTGTAAGGTCCTTGGTACTAACCCGACCATCAGTGCTGTTGCTAAATAATTTTTTGAAAATATGCCGTTCATAATCCCGTGCATCAGGTCCTGGCTCTGCAATTTTTATAAGTTCCAGAGTTTTCTTTGACATAAAACCGCTTTTAACCTCTTCTATTTCAAGAAATCCTTTATCAGCCCAATATAAAATCAAAGAAGTAACATCTTTGTCATCTACCACTCCATCTATTACATATCCGATTTCACTTGGAGTCATGCCTTCAGGCGGTTCAAATTGAACAGAAGGGAAAAGCTTTGTATCTCTTCCTTTTAAATACCACAGTATAAAAGACAATATTATAACAAGTATATATAGTGGGTAACCAAAAACAGTAAAAAACAACCAACCGCTTTCTCTATGCTTAACAGCATCTACCCAATAGCTTTCTGGAAGTGGAAGAGCTATTGTAAGTCCTTCATTTTTGTTTAAGGGCTTGAGAATCTTACCTGTAATAGTGTTGTTTTTTACCTCCCATTTTACATTTGAATTATCTTTAGAACCATATACACCTGATGTACAATTAACATCATTGGCATTAAAAGCTTTTGGAAGCTTAATGACAAAACTGGCGGCCTCAATACTTGTGTCCCATTGTGTTCCAATTAGATTGTGATAAAACTCATCCATATCTGGAAGAAAATCTTTACCAACATTATAAGTATAACTTATAATATAGCGTAGATTACCATTTACATAGGTGTCAGCAGAGCCTATTTTTATTATTAAATCTGTATTTGTTTTTGTTATTGTTTTTTTAAATCCGTCTACAGAAATGTTGGTAATTTTTATTGGGTTTGAATCAAAATATCTGGGGAGATTTCTAAAAATACCATGACGTTCTCTTAAGAAATAAACATCAATTGTTTCCACAATATCATAAGAATTATTTTCATGAACCACCATATCTACTTGATAGTTTTTAATTGTAAAATCTTCTGCAGATAAAAAGGAACTTGAAAATATAATAAAAAACAATGCAGTAGATAAGAGTATTTTTTTAATATACATATCTTCTTCCTTAAAACGAAACTTTTACAGTACTGCGTTCAGTTTCATCAATTTCAAAATAGTCTTTCTTTTCAAGATTCATCATTCCCGCAACAATTGATTGGGGGAAAAGCTCTCTTTTTGTATTAAATGATTTTACAACAGCATTAAAATATTTTCGTGACTGGAGAATATCAGTTTCAACAGTTTCAAGCTGGTTTTGTAAATTAATAAAATTCTCATTAGCTTTAAGATCCGGGTAGGATTCACTAAGTGCAAATACAGACTTTAAGCTAGCCGCAAGTGATTGTTCATTGGCACTTAATTCGCTCATGTTTTGAGAATTCATTGCCATATTTCGCGCTTCTATAACTGCCTCAAGGGTATCTTTTTCATGGGTAGCATAACCTTTTACTGTTTCTATAAGATTAGGAATAAGATCCCAACGTTTTTTTAAATAAGCATCCATGGTTGCAAATGCCTCTTCGCATTTATTTCTAAGGGTTACAAATCCATTGTACACTGCAATAAAATAAATAAGGATAACAACTAATACCCCGACAAAACTTAATCCTATAACCATTTTTTTATACTCCTATTCATTGTTGTCCAAAATAACAGGGAGAATTAAGTAGATTGTCACCATAATCCCACCCAATCCATAATTTTTTTAAAAAACAAACTACTCTTCACTTCCAAACCCTTTATTTACAATTATCAATGAGCCAATGTTTAAGACATGACTCATCTATGAAATAAAAATCTAGATTAAAAACAATTTGAGCTGCTAAGGCCTCATTTGCTACAAGATAATATATGTAATATTAGTGCAAAATTTATAGCATTTAAAAAAGGGTAATAAAAGCAGAAAAAGTAAACTTTAACCCTTTATCTGATGTTATTAATTAAGGAAAGCTTAGATCTGCAAATCAAGATTACCAGGTAAAATTTAAGAGCCAAACTTTAAAAAACTATAGGTAAAATTAAATATTGTGTCTCTTTAACTCTTATCTCTCTGAAGATATCAGAGAAATCTTGCAATTTAAGGCCTGATCCCTATAGTGTACTTATTGTAGAAAAATCATTGATTTTTGGAGGATAAGTTATGAGCAATTTTAAAACTAAAAACACAGCACCTGACGCTCAATTCTCGTCTGAAACAATAAATAGGGAGTCTGCCGTTAAAACGAATTGGCTAGCAGTAGCTATAGTGGTTGCCGCTGGTATTATAGCAGCGTTGCAAGTGGGTAAAGTTATCGTTTCCGTACCGCTACTGCGTGCAGAACTTGGACTTAATCTTAGTGCTGCCGGATGGATATTATCTATTTTTTCCGTATTGGGTGTTGTAGGTGGAATTCCAACTGGTGCAGCCGTACATCGCTTCGGCGATAGGCGCATTTTGGTCCTAGGTCTTTTAGCTATTGTTTTCGGTAGCCTGGCAGGTGGCTTAGTAATTAGTTACCCCATGCTGCTTGGCACTCGGGTACTAGAAGGTTTGGGGTTCTTATTGATCGTCATTGCCGCTCCAGATTTGATCAATCGCATTGTTGCTACCACAGATCGTGATCGAGCACTGGCAATATGGAGCTGTTTTATGCCCATAGGTATGGCGCTCGCTTTATTGATTGGACCTTTTTGGGTAGATTGGCGTGGTTTGTGGTTTGCAAATGCTGGATTGGCAGCAATTGTTACCATTGCTGTAATGTCTTTTGTCCGTAGACGAGGGATGGTGCAATCAGAGAATTGGTCATGGTCTGGCCTGGGACGCGATACCATCCAGACTATTACCGCAGACGGGCCACTACTGCTGGCTACAACCTTTACTCTTTATGCCACGATGTTTTTTGCATTATTTAGCTTTTTACCCGTATTGCTCGAACAACGCATGGGCGTGTCGGCAGCTTTAGCCAATGTACTCACTGCCGCCGCTATTGGTGCTAATATTATTGGTAACTTGGCAGCAGGTGTTTTGCGTGAACGCGACGTGGCTCAATGGAAGATTATCACTATAGCAAGTATAATTATGAGTGCTGCAGGTTTTGGTATCTTCTTGCCCATACTGCCAAATTTAGCCGTTTTTAGTGCCTGTATTATCTTCTCTGGTGTTGGTGGGTTAATTCCTGCAATAATAATGGGCGGCATTCCAACGCTGGTGCCTAGTGTACGACTATCCCCTGTATCATTTGGGCTGATAATGCAAGGCAACAATCTTGGACAACTCATCGGTCCGGCTGCCGTTGGTGGTGTAGTAGACGCTATGGGCTGGAACTCAGTCGCCGTCTTTATTGCAGGTGGTGGAATAGCGGTTGTGCTGCTGGCAATTGCTTTGCGTCAATCATTCCAGCGTGCAAAGATTCAATAGCTTTGGGAAAAACAGTTTAGATAATTCATGGTTATGTAATTCTGGGAACACCGAGACTTAATTAGTATACCTTTTACCTGCTTTTTCCTTGTTTTAATCATTAGAAAATTCAAGGTTTATGACATCTAAATTTATTGTCCAGGTGCTGTAAAATTTTGAACTGTTAAGATTTTGAAAAAAGTATAAATTTATTAAGTGTGGTGTTCTCAGAGCTCCGCAAATAAAGATTCAAAGAAGAGGTAATGATTAACCCCTATTTTTACTGAGTTTATTAACAGCCGCCTGCTGATTGATTGTGGGTTGGATAGAGAAAGCTTATTTTTTATTAACAATACTTATCATGGATACCACCCGAACTAATATCTAATTAAAAAATCATTTGAAGCTAGCTCTTAAATCAGCAATTGTTAAAAACAATTTATTTTTGGAATCCTTGAATTAAGTGAAACCATATTTTTCATAAAATAATTTTGCTCCTTCTTTGACATCCACAACTATAAAAGAAAAAGCAACAATCTCACTGGCAAAAAGCAGTTTCTTAAGAGCATCTACTAGCAGCCACTCACCAAATACTTTTCCTTTATATTTTTGATTAACCACCAAGCGTGTAATTAAGCCGGCTGAAGTTGAAAACTTTTGTCTTTGCTGTAATTTTTCAGGTAAACCCTGAATATCAATAGTTACCATTGTTCAAGAAAAAAACACTTGTATATACTAAAAATTGTACGCTATAATGTACAAAAACAAATTAATCTGAGGTAAAATATGCAACGCTTAAAAATTGATCAGGATATAAAACCCCTGTCCGAAGTAAGAACTAAAATAGCAACTTTTATAAAACAAGTACACAACACTAAAAGACCCGTGATAATTACTCAACATGGGAAAAGTGTTGCTGTTTTATTAGGTGCTCATGAATATGAAGCTATGCAAGAGAAAATTGAACTTTTAACTGATATTCAAACATCTATAGGGCAGTTGGAAAATGGAACAGGAATAGAGCATGATGACGCTAAAAAAATAGCATTAAAACGTATATTAAAATGAAAATAATTTGGTCACCATTAGCTATAGATAAAACCTCTGCAATTGCGGATTATATAGCTATGAACAACCGCTCAGCAGCGGAAAAATGGATTGAGAAAGTATTTTCAAAAGTTACTCTCTTAAAAGAGTCGCCTAAAATGGGGCGAATTGTACCCGAAATAAATAAAAATCAGTTTCGAGAAATTCTTTATGGTAATTATCATATTATTTATCACATCGAAAAAGATCAAATATCAATTCTCACAATACGTCATTCTAAGCAAATATTACCAATAAATGAAATTATAGCATAACATGGCGTTCCATGTTTTTTGGGGGATAAACAATGTGGACTTTGGTTTTAATAAGCATCTTGTTAAACTATGTAGACTGTCCCCCTAACGCCAACTATTAAATATTATTTAAATTATACAGTTCCACACAATAAATTGTTAGCCGAGTGCCAGCAGCTCAGAGAGAGCTAAATCATCTATTGAAAGAAGAAAACAATGGCAATTAGAAGACTATATGGAACTGCGACAGCAGACGCTGGTGTATTTTGGAGTGATTGTGTAAACGAGAGTGGTTGGCGTATTCAGTACAATAAGACGTTTAAGACTACCCGCTTATTAAAGCCTTATAGGTTTCTTGATCCAAAGGAGAATCTTTGGGCATCGTCCGATACGCTATCTGAAATGGCCAACGCATTACCGGAGCTCGCTGCTTCTTTTTCTAAAAAAGAGCCATTATTCAGTAGTGACGAAGCAAAAAGCTTCATTAAAACCGTAGTTAAAGCAGCAGGTACTGCTCTAACCTTAGCTGCTGTAAAAGCACCTTTGAGAACAAGAATTAACAAGTGCAGACACGCGTACTGCAAGCGTTAAATTTACAAAAGGAGAGCCAAATTTAGGAGACACCATATTATCTTAATTACCATTTTTTAATCATTCACCCGTTACAAAGCTCCAGGCTTGAAGTTTTTGTATTTAAATATTAGATAGTTACATCCTCAAGTAGAAGCTTAGGAACCGCCCTTTAAATGACTGTAGGGAGAATTAAGTATGGTGTCCCCGTAACTAATATTTTAATTTATCTAAAAAAATCGTTCTCATAATCACTTTTTACTTTCATAACGCTGAAGTGCTGCTTTAAGCTCTAAATTTACTTCAGCAGGCCTATCCAATGCCTCCCTAAGAAGATTTGCATCATTTTCAGAAATTTTTAAAGAATTATAAAGAAATTGACTATGGTATCTCCCAATCCTAAAGATCTCTTTTTTTTAAACAACCGGGCTTGACTTGCATTACCGGCTTGTTTATTTTAAGCTTTTTTAATATGATAAATTCAAAATAAATTAATCAAGGAGTAAATACCCATGACAAATGATCCTTCTCAATTCACTTTGTACAGCGGTGGCCACAGGGGTGCTGAAGCTGAATTCGGCAAACTGGCTGAAAAATTCGGGATAAAAGAAATCAATTTTTCCTTTGACGGCCATAAACTGGAACGAAACTCAGGCGTCCGGGTATTAAACCAGGAAGAGCTGGAAAAAGGCAATATCTCCATGGACATCGTATCCACCCGCCTGGGCAGATCCTTTTCCAAGGGAAATAAAATCAGAAAAGTCATCCAGTCCATCTTCCACATGATCAACAACGGATACCAAATTTTTGTTGTGGGCTGGATCCTTCCGGATAAAACTGTAAAGGGCGGCACCGGTTGGGCTGTTGAACTGGGAAAATTGTTCAACCGCCCTGTTTTTGTATACGAACAGGACCGAAAGGCTTGGTTTTCATGGATAGATAATGATTGGCAGATAGTGACTCCAATCATTCACCACAAAACCTTTGCCGGTACCGGCACCCGAAACCTAACCGAAGATTCCCTGTTGGCCATGGAAGATCTGTTCAACCGGTCTTTTAGTTAAAAAATGAGAAAAGCCAGGTAAGGCCTTACCTGGCTTAAAGAACCAAACACCCGACCGTTGCCATCTCTTTTAGAAAAAAGTTCTGGTGGTTCTGGATAATGGACAGAGCAGGAGCTTGGGAACGAGCCTGAATGTGAGCTGGAGTTTGGTAACGAGTCTGAACCGCAACGACATCTGTTTTTTTCTTTAAAAGTTCTGCTGGCACCATACCTGATTTATTTTTTAATTGCCACAAAACAACTGGCTTTGCAAAACTAACATTATTAATTAAACCTAAGTTGAGCGTTTCATATTTTTAAATTGAAAAATTTTTAATAAATCAAGCTTATTATATTTAAAAATATGAATCCCTGCGGGCTTTTCAATTTTACTGCATCTTCGGCGTTAAATTGCATCAAGCATAGCAAAAGTATAGCCTGATGCAATTTGCCTTGTATATGCAGCAAACTTGAAAATCGCTCAATTTAGGTTAAAGAAAAGTTTAAATCAGCAAAAAAGGTTCCCAAGTAAAACTGGTAACCAGACTTTAACTTGAGAACCAACTTTAAAACAGATAAACTCCAAATTTAGTACAAAATCCCCTAAAACAAAGTTTGTTTTTTATACTCCCCTGCCCTTTTACCAATAACTTCAACAAGATTTTTGTTCTTTAAATTTTCTTCAATTAAAGATTCAAAAGCACTTCCAATTACTACTCCGTCTGCAAATTTTGCAATATTTTTTACATCTTCATTTGTTTTAACTCCAAAACCAATACATACAGGAGTATTTGTATGTTTTCTTATTCTTAAAAAATCTTTTTTTGTTAACTCCGGATCAAGGCCTGCTGATCCTGTTATTCCTGTTTTTGAAACCAGGTAAATAAATCCATTGGAGTTTTTGGATATTTTTTCAAGTCTTTCATCAGTTGTTGTAGGAGCTAAAAGGTTTATTTTTGGAAATTTTTCCCTGTCAAAATCCTTTATTAAAGATTTTTCTTCAAATGGAAGATCCACAATTAATACTCCATTTGCTCCGCATTCAATACTTTTTTCACAAAACTTTTTTTCACCAAACTTAAAAACAGGATTGTAATATGAAAAAAGAACTAAAGGAACATGGGTTTTTTCTCTGATTTTTTTTATCATTTCAAAAACTTTTTCAAGATTAGTTCCTGCTTTAATTGCCCTTTCAGAAGATTTTTGAATTACAGGCCCATCAGCGGTTGGATCTGAAAAAGGAATCCCAAGTTCAATTATATCAACTCCGCTTTCAGCCATTGCAATAACAATATCTATTGAAATTTCAGGGGTTGGATCACCTGCTGTAATAAATCCTACAAGTGCTTTTTCATTTTTTTCTTTTAATTCTTCAAATTTATTTTTCAAACTAATCATTTTTTACCCCCGATCCTGAAAAGGGCCCTGCAATATTTTCCATTGCATTGGCAAGATCCTTATCTCCCCTTCCTGAAAGATTTACTAAAATCACATCATCTTTTTTATAATCCTTTGAAACCTTTAACGCAGCTGCAATGGCGTGGGAACTTTCAAGTGCCGGAATAATTCCTTCAAGTTTTGAAAGAAGCTGGAAGGCTTCAAGAGCTTCAGAGTCTGTAACTGAGATATATTCAGCCCTTTTTGTTTCCTTTAAATATGAATGTTCAGGGCCAACTCCTGGATAATCAAGGCCTGCAGAAACAGAATAGGCTTCATTAATCTGCCCATAATCATCCTGAAGAAGATAAGACTTGCTTCCATGTAAAATCCCTACACTTCCCTTTCCAAGAGTTGCAGCATGTTCTTTTGTTTCAATTCCTTTTCCTGCAGCTTCAACTCCAAGAAGTTTTGAGCCTGTTTCAATAAAATCATAAAAAAGTCCCATGGCATTACTTCCTCCGCCAACACAAGCAATTAAAAGCTCTGGAAGTTTTTTTGTTTGTTTTAAAATCTGCTCCTTTGCTTCAATTCCAATTATTTTCTGAAATTCCCTTACTATATATGGATAAGGATGGGGCCCTGCAACCGAGCCTATTATATAAAAAGTATCTTCAACAGCTCCTGTCCAATATCTTAATGCTGAATTCATTGCATCTTTTAATGTCCCTCTTCCTTCATCAACCGGAACAACCTTAGCACCTAAAAGATTCATTCTCTGAACATTTGGAGCCTGCCTTCTTATATCTTCTGTTCCCATGAAAACCTTGCATTCAAGTCCTAAAAGAGCCGCTGCAGTTGCAGTTGCAACTCCGTGCTGACCTGCTCCTGTTTCTGCAATTACCTTTTTTTTCCCCATTTTTTTGGCTAAAAGTGCCTGGCCAATTGTGTTGTTTATTTTATGGGCTCCTGTATGAAGAAGGTCTTCTCTTTTTAGATAAATTTTTGCACCATCGGCATAATTACTAAGTCTTTTTGCATAAAAAAGAGGGGTGGGCCTTCCTGCATAATCTGAAAGAAGCTCATAAAGCTCCTTTTGAAATTCCCTGGTAGGAACTATTTTATTAAAAGCCTTTTCAAGTTCTTCAATTGCACAAAAAAGGGTTTCTCCAACAAAACGTCCCCCAAAATCACCAAAATACCCGTTTTTATCAGGCAGAGATCTCATTAAAAAATTCTCCCGTAATTATTTTTAATTTTTATTTTATTTTTTAAATCAGCAATTTGCTTAATTTTTTTATGGTCTTTAATTCCTGGCGAAATTTCAACACCTGAACTCATATCAAAAGCTGTTGCTCCACTTAATTTTAAAGCTTTTTCAAAATTAGAAGGATTAATTCCTCCTGCAGAAATAATTTTATATTTTTTGGAAAATTCAAATACTTTGGAATAATCCCAGTCAATTCCATTTCCGCCTGGAAGTATATTTTTTTGGGCTTCTACAATAAAGCCATGGGTCAAACTTTTATATTCCTCAATTTTTTCAACATTTGGCTCATCATTTATATAAAGACATTTTATTATTTTTGCCTTTGTTTTTTTTTGTAAAGTTTCAATATAGTCAATTGATTCTTTTCCATGGAGCTGAATAAAATCAAGATTTCCAAGTTCAACAGCTTCAAGTACAAAATCCATTGAAGAATCAACAAAAACCCCTGCAAAAGAAATATTTTCAAGTTTTTCTGTTATTTTTCCAACATTTTTTGGAGTTATAAATCTTTTGCTTTTTTCAAAAAAAACAAATCCAAGACAATCTATTTTATTTAACCGGCAAAAAAAAGCATCTTCAAAATTTGTTATTCCGCAAATTTTAACTTCAGGATTTATCATCATTTTTTACACCCGGATAATTTACAAACAGATAAGATTTCCTTAATTTTTTCAGAGGAATTTTCTGACTTTGAAAGATATTCACCTATAAGAAAACTTTTTATTCCCCTATCAAATAGATATTTTGCATTATCTGCTGAGTTTATTCCGCTTAAGGAAATTATATGATTTGAAGAATCTATTTTTTCAGCCATAAAAAGTGCATTATCAAGAGAGGTATTGAAATTATCAAGATTTCTATTGTTAATTCCAATAAAACAATCTTTAAGACTTTTTATTTTTTCAAGATCATCATCTGAATAAATTTCAACAAGGGGAACCATTTTTAGTGACAGGGCTTTTTCGTAAAGCTTTAAAAGCTCTTTTTCTTCAAGAATTCTTACAATGAGCAAAACAGCATCAGCATTAAAATAAGCTGATTCATAAAGCTGATACTCATCAATTATAAAGTCTTTTCTAAGCAAAGGAATAGAAACGGCTTTTTGTACTTTGGAAAAATCATCCATACTTCCCTTAAAAAACTCAAAATCAGTAAGAACAGAAACAGCTGATGCTCCGCCTTTTTCATATTCCTTTGTTTTTTTTTGGGGATCAAGATTTAAGCAAATATCTCCCTTTGAAGGAGAAGCCCTTTTAATTTCAGCAATAACCTGAACTTGGGAGCTGTTTTTATTTAGAAAAAAATCTTTTCCCTTTTTTATTTCATCAATAAAAGAATTAAGAGGTTTTTCTTTTTTTCTGTTTTTTATTTCAATTTTTTTAGATTTAACTATTTTTTCTAAAATAGACATTTTATTATCCGTTTTCATTGGTAAAATCTACTAAGGCTTCAAGCTTTTCATTTGCTTTTCCAGAACTTATCGAATCCCTTGAAAGCTCAAGACCTTGATCAATTGACTCTGCAATTCCAGCTGCAACAAGAGCTGCTGCTGAATTTAGTAAAACAATATTTTGCTTTGGACCGGTTTGTTTTCCCAAAAGAATATTTTTTGTAATTTCTGCATTTTCCTCTGGAGTTCCGCCCATGATTGATTCTTTATTTGCAAATTCCTTAAAATATTTTTCAGGATTTAAATCATAGGTTTTAATAAGATCTCCGTTTAATTCTGATATTCTTGTGGGAGCACAAACAGAAATTTCATCAAGACCGTCATGGCCATGTGCAATAAAAACCCTTCTCGAACCAAGTTCTTTTAGAGCCAATGCAAACATTTCTGTAAGTTCGGGCGCAAAAACTCCAATAAGCTGACATCTTGTTCCAGCCGGATTTGTAAGGGGCCCAAGCATATTAAATATACTTTTAAATCCCAGATCCTTTCTTACCTTGGCAGCATGTTTCATTGCTCCGTGAAATCTTGGAGCAAAAAGAAAACAAAGTCCTGTTTCAAATATACATTCTTCTGCAATTTCAGGATCAACATCAATTTTTACATTAAGGGCTTCCAAAACATCAGCACTTCCGCTCCTGCTTGTAACTGACCTGTTTCCATGTTTTGCAACAACAGCTCCGGCACCTGCTGCAACAAAAGCAACAGTTGTTGAAATATTAAATGTACTCATTCCATCACCACCGGTTCCGCAGGTATCAATTACATTTTGTCCCGGAGTTTGAATTTTAAGAGAATTTTCCCTCATTGAACGGGCTGCCCCTGCAACTTCAAGATAAGTTTCTCTTTTTAATGCTAAAGCGGCAAGAAAAGCCCCTATTTGTGATTCAAAAGCATTTCCTGAAAAAATTATATCCATTCCCTCTTTCATTTCCATTTCACTTAAATTTTTTCCTGAAACAAGTTTTTGAAGATATGATTTTAAAGGCATTGATTCTCCTTAAATTCTTTTGAGATTTTAATAAAATTTCTAAGCATTCTTTTTCCCTGGGGAGTCATTATGGATTCCGGATGAAACTGAATTCCTTCAACAATATATTTTTTATGACGTAAACCCATTATTTCCCCGTCTTCTGTAAAAGCTGATATTTCAAGACAATTTGGAAGAGTTTCTTTATTTACAGCAAGTGAGTGATATCTCATTACCTGAACAGGCTTTTTTATTCCTGAAAAAACCCCTTTTTCATCTCCTGTAATTATTGAAGATTTTCCATGCATAATTTTTTTGGCATGAACAATTTGAGCTCCAAATGCAAAAGCTATTGCCTGATGTCCAAGGCATACTCCTAAAATTGGAATTTGGCCCTTAAATTCATTTATCAGATCAACTGAAATTCCGGCATTTTCCGGCCTTCCAGGTCCCGGGGAAACAATAATTGCTTCAATATCAAGATCTTTTATTTCATTTATTGTGATTTCATCATTTCTTTTTACCATTACCTCTTCATCAAAACCTGAAAGATATTGAACAAGATTGTAGGTAAATGAATCATAATTATCTATCATCAAAATCATATCAAACTCCTGCCAATAAGGTTTACAGCTCTTTCAATTGACTTTGCCTTGTTTATTGTTTCTTCATATTCAGTTTCAGGTATTGAATCTGAAACAATTCCAGCCCCTGCCCTTACAATTACCTGATTATCTTTTATTACAGCTGTTCTTATTGTGATTGCAAAATCCATGTTACCATTAAAATCTATATATCCCACTGCTCCGCCATATGGGCCTCTTGGATAATCCTCATATTCTGATATAAGTTCCATTGCCCTTACTTTTGGAGCTCCTGAAAGAGTTCCGGCAGGAAAACATGCTTTTATTACATCCCAGACATCTTTGTCTTTTTTAATATTGCAAACAATATTTGATACAAGATGCATTACATGGGAATATCTTTCCACAAACATTAAGTCTGTTACCTGAACACTTCCTGTATCTGCAATTCTTCCAAGATCGTTTCTTCCAAGGTCTACAAGCATAAGATGCTCTGCTTTTTCCTTTTCATCTTTTAAAAGTTCATCAGCAAGGGTTCTGTCTTCCTGCTCGTTTTCTCCCCTTGGCCTTGTTCCTGCAATGGGACGAAGAGTTGCCTGACCCTTTTGAACTTTTACCATTGTTTCTGGTGATGACCCTGCTATTACAATGTCATCGCATTGAAAATAATAAAGATATGGAGAAGGATTTATATACCTTTGTGCTCTGTAAAGTGATACCGGATCAAAAAATAAAGGTGCTGTAAAAGGTTGAGAAATTACAGCCTGAATAATGTCTCCTTCATGGATATGTTTTTTGATTTTTTCAACTTTTTCAAGATATTCATCTTTTGTGCACAAAGGAAGAAGTCCTGGAATTTGAGATCTTTCCTCCCTTTCTACTGTCTCAAGTTCAGATTCAATTACAGCCATGATTCCCTCAAGTCTTGAAAGAGCAGCATCATATGCTATTTCAGGATCTGCCCCTTTTTCAAGAAAAGCTGCAGACACCAATGTTACAGTATGGGAAACATTATCAAAAACAAGCATTGAGTCGGGAACCATAAAAAGAGCCAAGGGTTCGTTTGAAGGAAGTTTGTTTGAAATTTTTTCTATAAATGAAATCATTTCATAGGTCATATATCCAACCAAACCTGAATAAAACCCTTGAATTTCCTTAATTGGAGCTGCCTTAAACTGAGAACTAAACTCCCTTAAAGCATTAAAAGGATCATTATTGTGTTCAAATTCATCAATATGATTTAAACTCGAAACCCTTATTTTATCATTAAAAACTTTTATAACATATCTTGCAGAAATTCCTAAAAAACTGAACCGCCCAAACTTTTCCCCACCTTCCACACTTTCAAGAAGAAAAAGAGGAACTCCGGATCTAAATGATTTTCTTAAAAGAGATACAGGGGTATCAGAATCGGCAAGTATGGTTTTACAAACAGGAATAACATTGTAATCTTTGGCAAGTTCAACAAACTTTGCCTTTGAGGGAAAAGATTTTAATTCCATTTTATCTCCTTAAAAAACAAAAAAAGCCGCAGATTAAAAAAACCCGCAGCTTGAATTAAACTAAATAAATTAACAGGGACCGCGGAAAATGCGGAGCCTGACTATACTTTTACAGCGGCTCCACTCCAGATGAGTAAAGACGCCACCAACATAAATAAGAATTGTTTAATTTAAAAATTTCCATTTTGCCTCCATTGTGTTTCTTCTTATAGAAACATTTTTGTAAAAAAGCACTTATTTAATTTTATGTCAAGTTTTATTTGCTCCCGAATTAAATAAGCACTCTTACCCTTTGTATAAAATCTTTATTTAAGCCTTGACCTTAAAACCAATTAAATGCAAAATTTCATTAACTTATTTAAATAAAATTCAAATACCAAAGTTTAATTTTTGGAGTAGAAGAAATGCCCCACTTAGCTAAAAAATACACCACAGATATTGTAATTGTTGGAGGAGGCATAGCCGGCCTTGCTGCTGCATTTGAACTGCTTGATACAGGTAAAAAAATACTCATTTTAGATCGGGATAATCAGGAAAAATTGGGAGGCCTTGCAAAAGAATCTTTTGGAGGTATTCTGGCTGTTGACACTCCTCTTCAAAGAAAATCCGGAATAAAAGACTCATTTGAACTTGCCTACCAAGATTGGAAAAGATATGCTAATTTTGACTCAAATTCCCAGCTTCAAAAAAAATGGGCCAAAAAATACATAGAGTATTCAACAAAATATATTTATGAATGGCTAACAGATAAGGGAATAAAATTTCTTCCTGTTGTAAACTGGCCTGAAAGAGGAATGTTTCAACAGGGGAATTCAGTTCCAAGATGGCATATTGCCTGGGGAACAGGTTTTGAAATAATTAAAAAAATAATTAAAGCAATTGAAAAACACCCCAATTCAAACAACCTTTCATTTAAATTCAGACACAGGGTAAATAACTTTAATAAAAAAAATGATCAGATCAATGGATGCTCTGGAATTATAGAATCAACCCACGCCCCTTTTGAAGTAAAAGCTGATTTTGTTATCGCGGCAGCCGGAGGAATCTGCGGAGGTGATCTTTCCCTTGTGAAAAAATACTGGCCTGAAAATGAAAGAGGAGAACTGCCCCAAAGACTTTTAAACGGTGGACATAAATTTGCAGACGGAATAGTTCATTTTGCAGCTGAAAAAGCAGGAGGTCAGCTTAAAAACTTAAAAAACCAATGGCATTATGCTGCAGGAGTTCATTACCCGGATTCATTAAGGGAAAATCATGGACTAAGCCTTGTACCACCAAAATCAGCAGTATGGATAAATGCCCATGGAAAAAGAATAGGGCCCTCTCCTCTTATGGGTTACACCGATACAAAGTTCTTAGTTGATGAAATTTTAAAACAACCTGGAAAATTTTCATGGCAGATAATGAATTTTAAAATCGCAAAAAAAGAGCTGGCTGTTTCCGGTTGTGATTATATGACTTCATTTAGAAAAAAACAAAAATTTAATCTTTTAAAAGAACTTTTATTTGGAAATAAAGCCCTTGTGAAAAAACTTTCCAATAATTGTGATGATTTTGTTGTTGCAGATTCTCTTGAAGAACTTGTTGAAAAAATGAATTTCCTTGAACCTGATTTTAAAATTGACAAATCAGTCTTAAAATCAGAGCTTAAAAAATATGACTCAGGAATACTTAGAGGTAAAAACCTTATAAATGACGACCAGCTAAGAAGAATAGTTTCCTATAGAAAATATCGAGGCGACAGAATCAGAACCTGTAATTTGCAGACAATCCTTGACCCGCTGGCAAAGCCTTTTATTGCCATTAGAGAATTCATTCTCACAAGAAAAAGTCTTGGAGGAATTATAACAGATCTTGAAAGCAGAATTTTAACCCCTTCTGGTAAGCCTATAAAGTCTTTTTATGCAATTGGAGAAACAGCAGGATTTGGAGGCGGCGGGATTCATGGCCAGGGTTCCCTTGAAGGAACTTTTCTAGGAGGATGTCTTGTTACTGCCCAATTAGCCGCAAATTCCATAAAAAAAAATATTTAATTTAATTGTTAATATTTAAGTTGTTTTCAAATTTCACTAATCAAAAGCTTACCTGCAAGCCTTGTCAGCACTCAAAAGAATAGAATATTTTATTTTTAAAAAAGATAGATTTCTTTCAACCATATCTTCATATAATCCTAAAGATTTTTATTATTATCAAAATAACCCTTGCTTTATTATTCAATCAGGGTCATTATCGGTCAACATCTCAATTCGAGAAACATTAGTGATTCGTTATTAAAGGAAATCCATTTACAAAGTGGCAGCACCTGAAGTATCGAACAAAATGTACAAACAATTAATTAAGGAAAAGTCACAATGGCAAGTGGAACAGTAAAATGGTTTAACGACTCAAAAGGATTTGGTTTTATTGAACAAGAAAATGGAACTGACGTTTTTGTTCATCACACAGGAATTAACAGCACAGGTTTCAAATCACTTCGTGAAGGAGCTAAAGTTACATTTGATATTCAGGAAGGCCCAAAAGGCCCTTCAGCTATCAACGTAACTGAATAATATTTAAAAAATGGTGCTTTTTCAATAAAAGCACCATTTTTTTATCAAAATTCCCAGTAAACCTCCCAGGTTCAATCTCCACAATTAAATTTCAATAAATCAAAACAAACAGCTTAACTCTTATGGAGTTTTTATTTTTTTATATATTCAATTTGTATTCACAAATCTGATAAAATATCAAAAAAAGAAACACCAAAGCCAAAAATCATCAATTTTTGCACATATAAATCCTCACAAATCAAAACCTTCTTGTATTTCTGCGAATACTAAAGTAATAAATTCAAGGTTAATATAAATTCATTTCTGGAGTTAAAATGATAACAATACTTGATTATGGAGCAGGAAACGTAAGAAGCATTATAAATGCAGTAAAGCAGTTTCAATCAGATATTAAGATAGTGAAAACTCCTTCAGACATTTTATCCGCTGACAAACTTATTTTCCCTGGAGTTGGAAATTTTGAAAGCATGATAAAAATTCTTGATGAAAAAAATTACATTGAGCCTTTAAAAGAATTTATCAGGTCTGGTAAACCTTTTTTTGGAATCTGTCTTGGTCTTCACGCTCTTTTAGACGAAAGCGAAGAATCTCCACATAAAAAAGGTCTTGGTATAATTAAAGGAAAAGTCAAAAAGTTTAATACAGAACTTTCTATTCCCCATATGGGCTGGAACGGATTAAACATACAAAAAGATTCTTTTATTTTTTCTGAATTAAACAAAAATGATAAATTTTATTTTGTTCATTCCTATCATGCATCACCTGAAAACAGCTCAGATATTCTTACCACAACAAACTATGGTTATGAATTTACAAGTGCAATCCAAAAAGACAATATAATTGCTACCCAATTCCACCCTGAAAAAAGCGGCCATGCCGGTCTAAAGATTATAGAAAACTTTATTTCAGATAAAAAAATATTTTCTTTTTTTAATACTCCAACAAAGGGAAAAGGCTTTGCAAAAAGAATTATAGCCTGCCTTGATGTGAGGTCAAATGACCAGGGTGATCTTATAGTAACTAAAGGTGACCAATACGATGTAAGAGAAAAAGGTGATGTCAGAAATCTTGGTAAACCTGTTGAACTTGCCAAAAGATATTATAATGAAGGCGCTGATGAAATTACATTTTTAAATATAACTGGATTCAGGGATTTTCCCTTAAAAGATCTGCCCATGATAGAAGTCCTTAAAAAAACTTCTGAAAATGTTTTTGTACCCCTTACCATAGGCGGAGGAATACGGGATTTTACAGACAAAGATAATAATTTCTATTCTTCCCTTGAAGTTGCTTCACAATATTTCAGGTCAGGAGCAGATAAAATTTCCATTGGAAGTGATGCTGTAATTATTGCAGAAGAATATCTAAAAACAAAAAATAAAACAGGAAAGTCTTCAATAGAACAAATTTCAGCTGTTTATGGAAGTCAGGCTGTTGTAATTTCAATTGATCCTAAAAAAGTTTATGTTAACTCTCCTGAAGATGCAAAAAAACATCAGGTAATAAAATCAGATGAAAAAGGCCCAAACGGAGAAGAATACTGCTGGTATCAATGCACTGTAAAAGGTGGAAGAGAAGGAAGAGATATTGACGCTCCTACTCTAGCCAAAATCTGTCAGGAACTTGGTGCGGGTGAAATTCTTGTCAATTCAATAGACAAAGATGGAACTAACTCAGGTTTTGACATAAACCTTATAAACCTTGTGAAAAAAAAGGTTTCCATTCCTGTTATTGCTTCAAGTGGTGCTGGAAAAGTTGAACATTTTGAAGAGGTTTTTTCAAAAACAAAAGTTGAAGCAGGTCTTGCAGCAGGAATTTTTCATAGAAAAGAAGTTGAAATTGAAGATGTAAAAAAACACCTTGAAAAAACAGGTGTTGAGGTTAGAAAAATTTACTGATTTTTAAAATTCTCCTGACTATCTGAATCAGGAGAATTTAATATTTTATTTAAACCTTGGATTTACCCAATTAAATGATAATATTTTCATATTCTTTTCTCAAAATTTGAGCAGCCTTTACTAAATTTTTAAGAGACTTTTCAGTTTCATCCCATCCCCTTGTTTTAAGCCCGCAATCAGGATTTACCCATAATTTGTTGGCAGGAACTGTTTCAAGGGCAAGTTTTAAAAGATTTACAATTTCTTCGGTTTCTGGAATTCTTGGGGAATGAATATCATAAACGCCCGGCCCTGCTTCATTTGGATAATTAAATTTTTTGAATGCATCAAGAAGCTTCATTTTACTTCTGGATGCTTCAATAGTAATAACATCTGCATCCATTTTTGCAATCCACTCAATTATTGAATTAAACTCACTATAACACATATGTGTGTGGATCTGAGTTTCATCTCCAACACCTGAAGATGCAAGACAAAAAGAATTAACAGCTGTTTCAAGGTAATCTTCATGTTTTGATTTTCTTAAAGGAAGCCCTTCTCTTAAAGCAGCTTCGTCAATCTGAATTATTTTAATTCCTGATTTTTCCAGATCACAAACTTCATCTCTTATTGCAAGACCAAGCTGAAATAAAATCTCTTTTTTTGAAATATCATCCCTTGGAAAACTCCAGCAATAAATTGTAACAGGCCCTGTGAGCATCCCCTTGACTATTTTGTCTGTTTTTGAGGAAGCATAATTAATCCAGTTTAAAGTTACAGGACTTAGTCTTTCAATATCCCCATAAATTACAGGAGGCTTTACACATCTGCTTCCATAACTTTGAACCCACCCATTTTGACTAATTATAAAACCTTCCAGATTTTCACCAAAATATTCAACCATGTCATTTCGCTCAGGTTCACCATGGACAAAAACATCAAGCCCTGTTTTTTCCTGAAAATCTATCATTTCATCAATTTTAGACTCAATGAAATTATTATATTCTGATTTTGAAATATCCCCTTTTTTGAATTTTTGTCTTTGCTTTCTTATATCTGGAGTCTGTGGAAAAGAACCAATTGTTGTTACAGGAAAAATAGGTAGATTTAATTTTTCTTTTTGAATTTTTATTCTCTTTTCAAAAGGAGATTTTCTTTCAAACATTTGATCTGTAATATTTTTTACTCTGGTTCGAACTCTTTCAATATTTAACTTTTTGCTGCTTTTTTTAAATTCAAAGGCTTTTTTATTTTTCTCAAGAAAAGTATTATCAATATTTCCATCCAATGCCCTGCCAAGAAATGAAGTTTCAATAATTTTTTGTTTTGCAAATGAAAAAAGAGATTTAATATTTTCATCCATTAAAGTTTCATTTTCAAGATTTACAGGAACATGTTTAAGCGAACATGAAGTAGAAACCATAATTTCATTTTTAAATCTTTTTTTAAAACCGCTTAAAATTTCAATTGAATTTTCAAGGTTATTTATCCAGACATTTTTTCCGTTTATAATTCCAAGGGATAAAAACATATTTTCAGGCAGATCTGAACTTAATTTTTCCAGATCTTTATTTTGATTAACAAAATCAAAATGTATTCCATCAATACCACAGTCAAAAATAAGATCTAAATTTTCCCTTAATTCATCAAAATATGATGCAATCATTATTTTTGAATTCCCGGACGCTTTTTTAAGTTTTTTGTAAAAACACTTAAAATCTTTTTTTATATTTACATCAATATCAGTTGAAAGAATTGGCTCATCAATCTGAATAAGATCTGTATAATTTGAAAGCTCTTTTACTATTTCACAATAAATATTTAAAATTTCATCAAGAAGTTCAAACCTTTCAAACCCCTTTATTTCATTTCCTGACAAAAGATAGGTAAAGGCTCCTGTAAGAACAGGTTTTGGATTATAACCAAGTTGACTGCAAAGCCTTGTTTCAGAAATAATTTTTTGTGAAGATTTTAAAGGTCTTAAGTTTTTTTCAAACTCAGGAACCATATAATGATAATTTGTATTAAACCATTTTTTCATTTCAAGGGGTAAAATATTTTTTTTCTGATTCCCCCTTGCCATGTCAAAATAATACTTTGGATAAATATTTTCCCTTTTAAATCCAAATCTAGAAGGAACAAGCCCAAGCATTGAGGTAGTATCAAGGATATTATCATAAAGAGAAAAATCACCTGTGGTAACATAAGTTAATCCGCTGGACTTTTGTAATTCCCAGTTAAAAATTTTGATACCTTCAGCTTTGTTTTCAAGATCTTGAAATGAAATTTCTTTTTTCCAAAACGACTCAAGGGCCTTTTTAAGCTCTCTTTTTTCCCCTATTGAGGGAAATCCTAAAATGTGTGACTTCATTTTTTGCTCCTTTACAAAAGTTTAAAGAAGCAGAAGTGAAACGCTCAGGTTATAAAAAACAATAATTTTGCCTGTAACGCGAGACAAATCTGCAAGATTGTATTCAGTCGTCTTCTGGCTTCCGGCCTTTTTTAACAATTTGCCTTCCCGAATTTTAAAATCCAGTGACAATTTGCAAACCTGAACTAAGTAAATTTTCAGATAAAAATATCAATTGCTTTTTCAGGTAAAAATTAGCTCCGGTAACAGCGGCGCGTCCGCAACGGAATTTCACCGTTTTCCGTTTCTGAATATATCAATTTATGTTGATATATAGATACATCTGGATTTAACTATTGTCAACAACCAAAACCTTTAAGGGTGAGACCTAAATTGATTCTAAAAACTTCTTTCAATTGCAAACAAAACGATTGACATTAAATTAAACAAGTTTACTTTCTATAGACATGGCATTAAATCTTTAAATGAAAGGTGGATTTGTGAAAAACTACAGAATTCCAATTAATGGAATGCATTGCAACAACTGTGCTGCCAGTGTTGAAAAAAAAATCTCTAAACTTGAATCCCCAGAAAATATAAATGTAAGCTATGCTGATGAATCCTTAAATTTCAGTTTAAAAAAAGAAAACCCGGAAGTTTTACATCAAATAAACAACTCTGTAATAGATGCCGGATTCAAACTTCTAACAAAAACAAGTTTTTTAAAAATTTCAGGAATGCACTGCACAAATTGTTCAATGAGCATAGAGAAAAATCTCAACTCTATATTTGGAATTATCATTGCAAACGTAAACCTTGGAGATGAAACTCTTGCAATAGAATACATTGATTCAATCATTTCAATTGATGAGATTATAAAAAAAATTGAGTCCATAGGATTTAAAGCCTTTGAAATAAAAGATAATGAAGACTTTCTTTCACAAGACTTAAAAGAAGCTAAAAATCAAAAAATTAAATTTATAACAGGCCTTGTTTTTACCATACCTTTATTCCTTGTTTCCATGACAGCTGATATGACCAATCTTCTTCCTTCATATCCTGAGTCTTTTTTAATGGGTCTGCTTCTTTTCATTCTTGCAACACCGGTTCAGTTTTTCACTGGCTTTGATTATTATAAAGGTGCATACACCAGTCTTAAAAACGGGTCTTCCAATATGGATGTTCTTGTGGCTCTTGGTTCCTCGGCTGCATATTTTTATTCTACAGTGATCTTATTTACTTCTTTCAAAGGGGACCATCTTTATTTTGAAACGTCAGCAGTTATAATAACTCTTATCAAGCTTGGTAAAATGCTTGAAGCAAGAACAAAAGGAAAAACAGGAGAAGCTGTAAAAAAACTTTTAGATCTTACTCCCAAAAAGGTTTTAAAGGAAAATAAAGACGGAACAACTGAAAGCAAAAATCTTTCAGAAATAGAAGTTAACGATATTATTATTGTAAAACCAGGTGAAAACATCCCTGTTGACGGAGAAATTGTTTATGGAAAGTCCGCTATTAACGAATCCATGCTCACAGGTGAGTCTCTTCCTGCTGATAAAAACCCAGGAGACCTTGTAACAGGTGGAACTTTAAACATAAACGGATTAATAAAAATAAAAGCAACAGCTATAGGAAAAGATAGTGTTCTTGCAAAAATAGTTGAAATTGTAAGGCATGCACAAGGCAGTAAAGCCCCTGTTCAAGAAGTTGCAGACAGAGTTGCCGCTGTTTTTGTCCCATTTGTAATTATTTCAGCAATTATTACTTTTTCCATCTGGTATTTTTTTACAGGCGATTTTACAGCTTCAATTGTAAGGCTAACAGCAGTTCTTGTGATAGCATGCCCATGTGCTCTTGGGCTTGCAACCCCAACAGCACTTATGGCAGGAGCAGGAAAAGGAGCTGTTTCAGGGGTTTTATTCAAGTCAGGCAAAGCTATTCAAAAACTTGCTTCAGTAAAAACTATTATTATTGATAAAACCGGAACTCTTACAAAAGGTGAACCCTCTGTTTTAAATATTTATAAAATTGACAAGGATTTTGATGAAGAAAAACTGCTAAGCATAGCAACCTCAATTGAAAAAAACTCAAACCACCCTGTTTCTTCTGCTATTACAAAAAAAGGAATCAGTGAAAATGCAGAAATAATTGAATGCTCAGACTTTGAAGAGGTCGGCGGAATGGGTGTAAAGGGGAAAATTGAAAATATTGAATACAAAATCGGAAAACCAGGATGGTTTGACAACCTGCCCAAAAAAGCTCTTTCAATTCTTGAGACTGTTTATTCAAGGGGAAACACTCCCGCTGTTTTATCGGCTAACAATTCAATTAAGGGAGTTTTTGAAATTCATGATGAAATAAAAGAAGACTCCAAACAAGCAATTAAAGAACTTAAAAATCTAGGCTTAAAAATCACCCTTCTTACAGGCGACAATGAAAAGACAGCTGCTAATACAGCAAAAACACTTGGGATTGATGATTATATTGCTGAAGCTACACCAGATTCAAAGGCAAAACTTGTAAAAGATTACCAGGCTAAATACGGATTTGCTGCAATGGTAGGTGACGGAATAAACGATGCACCAGCACTTGCAACAGCACATTCAGGAATAGCCCTTGGAACAGGAACTGATGTTGCTATAGAATCTGCTGATATAATTCTTCCAGGACATAAAATGAGACTTTTGCCCTATTGTATAAGGCTTAGCAAAAAAACTCTTAAGACTATAAAATTGAACCTTTTCTGGGCTTTTGTCTACAATATCCTTCTTATTCCTATTGCAGCAGGGATACTTGCCCCATTCCCTGAAATGCCAGATTGGATTAGGCAACTCAACCCTATGGTTGCAGCATTTGCAATGAGCATGAGCAGCATAATGGTTGTAAGCAGCAGTCTTTTACTCTACAAAAGCAGGGATAATATTAACTGATTTTAAAAAACACAATTTTATCCACTGGACAAACTTTGGAATACAATTAAACTTGGGTACAGAATTTACTTTATCAGGCCGAATAACTTTGTTTGTCGGCTTGATTTATTTTTTATAACAATGGAGCAAAAATGAATTTTTTAAACCTTGGGTCAACTGATATTAAAATTTCAAAGATTATAATGGGAACCTGGCAGACAGGAAAGCAAATGTGGACAGGGATTCAGGATTCAGACAGCATTGAGGCAATAACAACTGCCTATGAGAACAATATCACAACTTTTGACACCGCTGAAATGTATGGGAAAGGTCATTCAGAAAGAATTCTTGGAAAAGCCCTTAAAAATGTAAGAGACAAAGTTATTATTGCAACTAAAGCTGCTCCCCACAACCTTTCAAAGGAAAAACTTGTTTCAGCCTGTGAAAAGTCATTAAAAAATCTTGATACTGATTATATAGATCTTTATCAGATTCACTGGCCTGCAGGAAGTTTCGGCTCCAAAAGAATTCCTGTTTCAGAAACCCTTGAAGCAATGAAAAAACTTAAGGAACAAGGAAAAATAAGAGCTATAGGAGTTTCAAACTTTTCCAGGGAGCAATTAAAAGAAGCCTTGAACTTTTCCCGGATAGATTCTGTTCAGCCGCCCTACTCGATTTTATGGAGGCATATTGAAAAAGATTTAATGCCTTTTTGCTTAGAAAATAAGATCACAATACTTTCATATTCATCAATGGCCCAAGGGCTTTTATCAGGCAAATTTAAAAAAGACCATAAATTTGACAAAAAAGATAACCGAGCCTCAAATAAACTTTTCCAAGGCGAAACTTTTGAAAAAGCCCTTGAAATTATTGAAGACCTGAAACCAATTGCATCCAACCTTGGTATTTCACTTTCAGAACTTGCCCTTGCCTGGGTAAAAAAGCATGAAAACACCGCTGCAATTGCCGGGGCTAGAAATAAAGAACAGTCAAAGGAAAACTCAAAAGCATTAAACATAGACCTTTCTTTAGAAATTATGGATTTTATAAATAAAAAATCAAAAGACTTTATCAGTTTAACAGAAGAAAGCCCTATAATGTGGGGATAAATAATTTTTATATTATTAATTGATATAATCAATTATATAACTGGAGGAAAAATGGAGACTTTAAAAGAACTTTTAGAAAGAAAAAACAATTCAATAAAAAAAAATGAAAAGTTTTTTTTTGTTACAGATGAAGAGCTTAATAAAATAGAAGAAATTAGCACAAAACTTGATGACGGAACAAAGGTTTATGACCCTGTTGAATTATCCAACAAAGCCGCTGCTCTTGGTTATTGGTGTGAAGGGGACTATATTGAGGAATCCAGCGGCTATTTTTTTGAAAAATATAAGCTGACAAAATGAATTTATTTTATAAATAATTTATTTAAAAGTTTCCAGTCTTAATTATTAACACCCTTGGGATTTAATTTTTCAAATCTCATGGGTCAGCATGAATAAGTCCTGTTATTTCATATGGTTACATTCACAAACTGGAGCTTGGGAACGAGCCCGCAACGAGTTCGAGTCTAAATCAAAGCCTGGGAACCTGCAAGGTTTATACTTTAGGTGGGTCAAATTTCGGTTGCAAAAAAACACCCACAACAAGTCCAAGCCCAAAATTCAATTCCACCAAATAAAAAACCCCTGAAGAATAAATTCTTCAGGGGTTTGTATATTTTATCCGGCAGCGTCCTACTCTCCCACATAGTCTACCATGCAGTACCATCGGCGATCTAAGGCTTAACTTCCGTGTTCGGGATGGTTACGGGTGTGACCCTTACTCCATCGCCACCGAATT